>JBBITV010000007.1:13958-22836 GCA_037440585.1 Chloroflexota bacterium | reverse complement strand
GATGGGCCCGTTTTGTTCAAGTTCAACCTACTCCACGATTAAATGTGGTGCTACCGGATCAAACTCAGGGGGGCGTAAATTATGGCGATTTTCCAAAAGGGTGGTAATATGACCCATTGCCCAATCTACGCCGTCAGGAGCATAATACACCGTATCCCGCGTGAGGGAAACACGTTAATCTGGTGACAGATCTGACGCGCGGCATAAGAACTTCGCCCCAAGTTCTGGCGCCAGATACATAGCATGGCTCCGCCGACGACCAGTTCGGCCAGCCCAATTGAGAGATCTGTTGCCAGCTTAGCCTGCCCCAGGAGGACGAAGATGCAACGCGTTCGGTTAGTGCTTCTAACATTCGGTGTGATACTAGGACTCGTCGCCACCGGCGCGAGTGCCGCGCATCTCTTGCCGCTACAAGACCCGGCTGCCCTTTCCGCCCGCGCCGCCGCCCAACCTCCCCTGAGCGTGGACATTATCCCGGCTGAGAATTCAGTGGGCTGGGTCGTGAGCAACGAGCCCACTGGCAATCATTTCGGCGATGACGACATGTATACCGGCTTTTACGTTGGCCGGTTGTACCATGGTGCGGTGCAGTTCGATTTGAGCGCCCTCCCGCCCGGTGCTGAGATCGCCGCGGCGACAGTCGAGTTGACAGGCCAGACCTATGAATTTATCGGTGGCCCAGGTGAATGGCGGCTGCGATTGCTGGACCCTGCCGTTGACGAGGGCTGGCCCAACCACAACTTCGGGACGATTCACAACGCGGCGGTAGCCGCTACCATCGCGCCGGTGCTTACCCAGGATAACATCGGCGCCGGCATCGTCAACACCCTCATGTTCACTGCCAATTCGTTGCCCGCGCTTCAGACTCGCGCAGACACGACGCGCAAGGCGTCGTTCCGCCTCGACGGTCCCGATTCCGGCCCGAACAACGTCTTCTCGTGGGACAGCGGCTATGGCACCACGGGCCTGCAGAAACCGCCCGTTTTACGCATCGTTTACCTCCAGGGTCCAACTCCCGTCCCGACTAACACAAGCCGTCCGCCGACAGCCACCTTCACCTCCAGCCCCACCGCATCGCCCACGGCGACGCCGACTGCCACCCCGACGTCGACTCCAACCAGCACCCCGACGAATACGCCCACGCCCACCCCCACCCCCAAGCTGCCCGGCCAACTATTGGGCAACCCGATCCCCGTCGCTATAGACATCGCCTGGCAAGGCTTGCCGGCTGTGGCTTATGCGCCGGCTGCGGAGAGTTACCTGGTGGTCTGGGAAGACCGGCGAAGCGGGATGGGGGACATTTACGGGCGACGCATTTCGCGGGACGGGCAGCTCCTGGGGAATGAGATTCCCATCTCCACCGCTCCCAACTGGCAAATGACCCCAGCCATCGCCTATAGTTCCGGCGCCAACAGGTACCTGGTCGTATGGAGCGACTGGCGCAATTCAGGCACTGGCGGCCAGGATATTTACGGCCAACTACTCACCACCGATGGGAGCCTGGTTGATGAACCTTTCGCCATCAGCATCGCCCAGACTGACGAGCAAGCGCCCGCCGTCGCCTACAATCCTACGAGTGGTGAGTTTCTGGTAGTCTGGGAAGCGCACAGCATGGTGGCTGCGTACCAGGCTGCCCTCGCCTCTACCGGCGTGGCTGAGATTCATGGCCAGCGGCTGAGTGATACGGGCTCGCTGGTTGGGCCTGTGCTCACCCTGTCTGCCGCCCCAGCCTGGCAGAGCTCGCCCGAGGTCGCTTTCAGCACCGGGAGCGGTCGCTACCTGGTCGTCTGGGGCAGTGGAGCTGGGATACGCGGCCGGTTGGTGGACGCCAGTGGCACCACACGGGGAGGTGAGATCACGGTCGCGTCCGCCCTGGCCGGGACGCAATCCCAGCCGGCGCTCGCCTACAACGCTGCTCTCGACCAGTTCCTCGTTGTCTGGAAAGATACCCGCAACTCGACACCTACCATCTCGGACGCCGATATCTTCGTCCAGGGTATATCCACGCTGGGCGAACGGATTGGCGATGCGGTGCGTCTGACCCTGGGAGACGATCAGACCAACCCCACCGTCGCCTACCATGCGGATGCCCAGGAGTATCTCGTCGCGTGGGCAGAGGCCCGGAATGCGGAGCTGAATGGCTTCGACATCCTCGGTGTGCGGTTGGACGGGCTGCTCCAGCCCATTGGCGCAGATTTCGCGATTTCCCGGGATATCCAGGATCAGATTTTGCCGGCCATCGCTTATGATGCAGGCGAGTATCTGGTCGCCTGGCAAGACCAGCGTGCTGTGGCCAGTTCCAGCGTGGACATCTATGCCCAGCGGGTTGGATTGCCCGGCCTGGCTGTTCCCACGAGTACGCCCGTTGCCACAGCCAGTGTAACCCCCAGCGCCACATCGACGCCATTACCTACCGCCACGTCTCCAACGCCGCCAACGGCGACGGACACACCCGTACCACCCACGGCCACGGTTGAGCCGACGGCGACCGATACTCTAATCCCCACGGCAACCAACACTGAGGTACCGGCGACAGACACCCCGGTCCCCCCCACAGCCACCGATACACCACAGCCGACGTCGACGCACACGCCGGTACCGCCGCCGCCCACTTCCACTCCTGGTGGGTACCCAGGGCCCACCGATACACCTGCACTGCCCACACCGACCTCGACCCCGGGTGGTTATCCATAGCCTTTCACCAAGAATTCATATCACCTTCACACACAAACGTAGAAAACGTGTTATACTGATGCTGTGTTAAACGTGTCCCGCGTTCGTGGGCTTACAGGCCAATGCCCTGCATGAGCCGGGCGGTTCCGGAACCAAAAAAGACCGGTCATCATGACCGGTCTTTTATGGGGAAATAAGAGCTGTGCCAGCACGCCACGCCGCCAACGAGTGTATTGGTCAGCTCTTCTGGTACGACCTGGCGGCTCGCCCGTTTCCGCCAGTCGATCAGCCCCTCGCACAGTACAAGTGTAGCACAGCTTGGTTAAATTCAGGTATAAGAGAGGTTTAATCATGGTTAGAGAAAGTCGCACAGGAGCATATGGGCAAGAGCTGCCCAGCCTTGCGAAGGTTAAAACCGCCGTCCAAACCTTTGTACGGCCGGGCTAGCCGTTACGGGAGAAAAAAAAGGACCGGTCGGGGAGACCGGCCCTCTTTGGACTTCGCGCAGGTCCGCTACGCCACGCCGCCATCGTTTAAGTAACGGACACCAGCTTCACTGGCTTTGGCGCCTTGAAAACGCCAGATGCGCTCCGTCCTCCTGAACAATTATAGCACACTTTTCTTTTTTTGTGGAGAGGAATAGGTTAAAAATAGGTAAAAACTTCTGACGATTGGCTCGATTCTGCCCGTGTGGGCGCATGGCACCAGCTCGCGTCGCCGTATCCCGGCCTCAGACGGAGCGTCTAAAAGGTGATAGCTCTGCTCTGAAGGGTATTGCCCTGGCGAGAGGGGCATCACGGCGAAGCAGACGCCTACCCTCTTGCGCTCCACTCTTTGCCCACTGTGCTCCCTCTCGGCTAGTGTAAATTCTACCATCGATTTTCAGGTCACCCGTGGAGTCACTTGCGTCGCCCGATGTACTTCCGATCGCAACTGTACCGGCATGGCCAACCCTTACACGGCATGCCGGTCGTGAAAATTGGGGGGACCCGCTTTGTCTAGACGGCATTCACAACGACGCACGGCAATCTTGCTCGTTAGCCTGGCTTTGCTCAATGGCATGGGTCTGGCCACATTATATCTGACAATTGGACTGGCCGCTCCGCCGACCAGCCAGGATACGCCGTCCCTGGTCTCGTCTGTCCGTGATCGGGCTGGGTCCGCCCACCTGCCAACTCTTCAGGGCAACCGCTTTAACCCACTGCAGGTAGCAACGGATACGGCGACGCTGACCCCTATTCCCACCAGCACCCAGACCGCCACCTTGACGCTGACGCCGTCCCCGAGCAACACGACCACTCTCACACCGACGCCGACTTCGTTGCCTGCCGACACTCCGACTAGCACGCCGTCGGCTACCGCCTCAAGTACTCCCACCCAGGCGCCAACACTCACGCCAACAGCATCTGCCACGCCAACGCCCTCTCCCACCAGCACACCCAGCCCGACGGCTTCGGGGACCCCCAGCCCCACTGCTTCACCGACTGCGACCGGCACTATGACGCCAACTCCGACCGCCACCCTCATCCCCGGCCGCATATTGGGCGTGGTGTTCGAAGACACCGACCTCGACGGCGACCAGGACTATGACGAGGCAGGTCTGCCGGACATACGTGTCGAACTGCTGCCGCCGCATAGCCCAGGGATCACTGCAATAACCCAGGCAGATGGTAGTTTTGCCTTCCCGGCTGTGTCGCCGGGGCCATACGTCGTCACCGTTGCTCCGGTTCCCGGCTACTATGTTATCGGCAATCCCCAGCCGGTTGACGTACAGGCCGATGTGACTCTGGACCTCAAGTTTCCAGGCCGTCCTCTGGGCCCGACACCAACGCCGACCCAGACTCCGACTGCCAGTCCCACCCTGGAACCCACGGTCGCCCCCTACACGTCGTGTAAGGCGATCCGCCTGTACGGGGCTGAGGGTGCCGCCGCCGGTGCCAGTGTAAGGGATCGAGTGACTGGCCTGCCCGCCGAGGACCGGCCCTACACTCAGGCAATTGCACCGTTCGATCCACGCCACGCTGAGGCACCGGCTGCCGACTTCCTGACCTGGAACCCGGTTTGGATGTTTGCCGAGGAGACCAGCGACGAGAATCGAGCCCTGTACGGGAAGATCAAGGCTGGATCCCAGCCCGCTGCCGAACAGGTCTGGTTCCGCCAGTGGTATGAGCCCCAGCACTGGGACCTGGACCTCAACGCCAACGGCATTCCCGACCAGGGCGACGTCCTCTACCCGGCTGTGATGCAAGAATTCACCTATCTGCTCATGGACCCCCGTACTTTAACGTCCGCCCGTCCTACCCAGGGGCCAGCCGGGAGCACAGCTTTTGTGTTTCCGATAGGCCGGACGGCGACCAATGGTGGCGCCCAGGCCAACGACGGCCTGACTAGCCTGAGCCCGACCTTGGACGATAGGACCGCCGTAGTCAATGTGGATAGTGAATGGACTTTACAGTCTCTGACTGGACTCCAGGTAGACCTCAATGGCAACGGAAAGATCGATGGTCTGAACCTGGAACGGGAGGTGCATAACGGCGATGAGCTCCTCGTCTTACGCCTGGACCCTATTCCTCTGACATCTGGAATGCAGATTCAATTCCTTGATCACCTGATGAGAGTTGACCTTGTGTATAGCGATCAGGTGGAGGGCAGCATCTGGTACACAGGCGATGCCACACTACGCTACCTGGGCCCGGTCGAGTTATACCCTGGGGACATGGCTTTAGCTGGGATTCGGGGCCTACCTGAATATATCAGGACGGTCAAGCATGGCGGTACGGACTCTAATCTCGGCCAGGTCCCACCCGGCGCGTGGTTTGTGTGGCTGGAGAAAATCAATACAGGAGATAGCACAGCGAAGCTGGTCGTCGGGCGGGCACTAGGGGCGAGCTACAGCGCGATGCAAGCCGGTGACGGCGTAGCCGACGATAAACCTGGTGACCCCTGGTTCCTCAAACGGTTCTACGTCGACGGCCACGAATACAACGTGGTCGCGATCCAGACGGTGGGCGATGCCTTCCAGTACATCACGCTCCGCACGCCTCTGCCGACAGTGCCGGTAACCGTAACGCATCCAGGGGCCGGAGTTCACTACCTGCGTGGCTATGGCCCCGGCGAGCCGCTGCCCGTCCTACCGCCCTACAACCGCCCGCACGATCTGAGCGCGGCAATCACCGCTATCGACCGCCTGGCCCAGCTTGACAGCAAGGTCCCCTTCGCTGGTAAGCTGCTCAGCGCGGTGCCCGCGATCCTGCCCCGGCCGATGCAGAGCGAGAGCCCGCGCCAGGTCTATCAGTTCTATGCCCAGCTTGGCGTCGAGCCAGCCGCACTTGGCGAGCTAAGCGGCTTGCTCGGACCCCGGCAGGCGGGCGACATCTGGTATGCTGCGCAGACCTGGACCCGGCCAGCGGAGTACCTGAGCTTTTGCCTGCCGGATCTCCCACCCGACCAGACCGGAGCGGAAACTCCGGATCTCTACCTGGTCACAAGCAATTTTCGTGCCCCCCATGCCAGCTCCAGGCGCTGGAGTCCGGATAACAATATGCTGGTTGCGTCCACTAACGACCGCCTCATGTTCTGGTTTGACCCCGATCCGGCGACTGCCGGCGAGAAGTATCTCCAGGGCGACGCGGTGCGGCTCTATGGCCGCCCCTTTGCCAGCGCCGGGCTTCCGCCTGCCGATGCCCGCGATCCGCGCGACCCTCAATACCCCGTTGCGGTCTCACCCTACACGGATACCTGGTCAGTCTTCAACCCGCAACTCACCCAGGCGCCATCTGAGGATGCTCTCACGTTGAGTCCGGCCTACATGGCGAAGTATCACCATGGTTTCGAACCATTGTCGCCACTGTACACCAAGATTAGCATCGACAACGGGGAGGGACGTGAGAAGGTGTATGCGCGGCTATGGTTCGAGCCGGCATACCGGGACAGAATACGGGTGGAGCCGGTCCAGGTCATCACCTTCCCGGCGCTGATCGAGGAATTCACCTATCAGTTTGTCGACGAGTGGGATGTGCCAGGCCACGCCCCGGCCGGCCGCAGCCAACTGGCCTTCCCTATGGCGACAGATCCGGATAAACTGCCCGCCCCGGCCAATGGATCGTTCAACCCGGAAAGCTTCGGCTACGGCCTGACCAGCTTTGATGCCAACCTCGACGGTGACTTTGAGACGGTGCTGGTTGAAAGTGAGCAGACGCTGTACGAAAAAACCGGGCTCCAGGCCGATTTCGACGGTAACGGCCGTCTCACGGGTCTGGACGGGGAGAATCCCCTAACCGGAGCCGACGACCTCGCCATCTTTGCGGTCACGGTCACGCTCAAGACCAACCAGAGCGTCCAGTTCCTGGATTATATGGCGACGCTGAATTATGTCACACCCGGCGGCGACGCCGGGCTGTGGGTGTGGTACACCGGCGGCGGCCGCCACGACGCGGGGAACGGGGCCTTCGCCCAGTATCCCGACCTGATTACAGGCCAATCCCTCAAAGCAGGCCAGATGGTGATCGCTGAGTCGCGGGCGGCTCACGTATTTGGGGGGAACGGGCAGACTCCGCAAGATACGCGGGGCGCCTGGTTTGCTTACGTTAAGGAAGTCGACTGGGCGGCAAACTCGGTCGTTCTCCTCGTCGGCCGGGCCTTGGGGGCGAGCCACTCCGCCATCGACGACTCCAGCGGCGGGCATGACATCATCCCAGGCGATCCCTGGTACCTCAAACGCTTCTTTGTCGATGGCCACGAGTACAATGTGGTCTCCATCAAAACGGTGGCCACCCAGCAAGGAGCGCACTTCCAGTCGATCACCTTGCGGACCCCCATTCCGATCGGAACAGACGTGGTCTCCGAAGACTACCAGGTGTTGCAAAGCTACACGGTTGGGGCAGGTGAGCGCTTCGGCGTCGATTCAAGCAGCGTGCCGCTGATGCCGCCGTTCAATGTCCCGCACACTCGCCTGGAGAGCATCCGCCGGTTGAACACGTGGCAATTCGCCAACCCAGGCGACTATGTCGGGCACGGCGAGACGATCACCGCCGAGGTGTCTCTGGTCGATCTCCAGCTTGTCGAGCAAGGGCAGGAAAGGACCTACCTCGGCCAACTCATCGGTTTCTATGCCTCTCCAACCAGTCTGGCCACCGAACAATGGCAGGTCAACCCAGACAACTTCCTCCGGCTGCGTCTGCGCTCGGATCAACGCTACACGTTGACAACAGGTTGGCAGGCTTACCAGAGCCGCGTTCACCTCTACGGTCTCTATGGCCAGGAGCTTCGCGCCGTCACCCAGCGCGAACTTCACGCCCTGCAGCCCGAGTTGCCGGCGCCCAACTACGGTCTATACTACCAGGCTGGCCCCGACTCGATCCATCCACCCCGCGCCGGCTTCACCTACCAGGCCGGACGGACCTCCGACCCTTATGTCAATATTTGGAAGCTAAGCCTCCCCGCTACCCCGACGCCCACGCCTACACCGGCACCTTCTGCCACACCTACTCCGACGCCCACCCCAACCTCTACGCCGACCCGGGGTATGTTGAGCATTTCGCCGTCTACGCTGTACGTCACCCAGTACCTGACTGAGACACTGGATGTTCGCATTCAGGATATCTCCAGCTTCTATAAGCTCATCCTGGAGCTACGGTTTGACGATCCGACCAAGATCGAGGTCGTAAAGGTTGCACCTGGCCCATGTCCCGGGGTCACTCCCAGCTTAAATCTTATAGACAATGAGCAGACCATCCATTACATTGTCAACATTCCGCGAACCGAACCACCGGCAACTTGTAGCGGGACTGTGGCCCGGATAACTCTCCGTGGACGGGCTGAAGGTTCCACCCAGCTCTACTTTGCGATAGGCGAGGTGACGGGTGCCGGTGGGAATTCTGTCGAACACGATAACCTGCCGGGCAATATCGTTATCATCCGGCGTATGGGTGTCTTAACGGGCCAGGTGAAGCTGCAGGGCCGGCGTGATAACCTGGCCGGCACCCTGATCCAGGCGGCCCCATTCTTCACCTCAACCACTAACAGTAGCGGGGTCTTCAGGCTGGAGGTCCCCCCAGGCACCTACGATATCACAGCCATGCACACCGGATACCTGCCGGCTATCATCCAGGAAGTCGGTGTAACGGCCGATCGGCTGGGGATGGCAGGCAGCTTTACCAACGCTCTGGCCTGCATCCAGCTCGTCGGTGGCGATGTCAACGGCGAC
>JBBITV010000007.1:0-13948 GCA_037440585.1 Chloroflexota bacterium | reverse complement strand
GCGGTCGAACGGGCTGTAGAGAATGGGGTGCGCCGGCGACAGCACGATCAACCTCGTCGACCTGGTTCTGATTGGGGCACATTACAGGCTGCCCGCTTCAGAATATCCACTCGCGGATATTACCGGCGACGGCACGATCAATATCAACGATATGACCCTGGTCGGCATCAATTACGACCGGCGTGGTCCCCAGGCGGAGGTCTGCCAGTCGAGCGAGACTTCACTTGCCAATTGATCCCGACCTGGTTAAAATTAGGCATATCTCTATGCTGCATTGCCTCACAGAAAGGGTATCCATCAATGGGCCATCCTCTACCGGGTCCGGGCGGCGAAGTGGTTGTTCCCCGGCGATCGCGAATCCCCTGGCTTGTTACCTCAGTCTTCAGCGGAGCAATCCTCATTGTTGTGCTGGCCCTGGTGGCGTTTGAAGCCAGCTTTGCCAACCGGATCTACCCTGGCGTGCAAATCGAGGGTCTGGCCGTAGGCAAGCTGACGCCCGCCCAGGCCGAGACGCTTGTGCGTAAGCGGATCACCTACTATCGCGATGCCCGCATCCCGCTGCGCTACCACGACCGCACCTGGCAGGCGAGCCCCCAGGAGCTGGGCGCCGACGTGGACATAGGCTCTGCTGTGGCGGCCGCTTATGCCTTTGGCCGGAGTGGACAGCCCTGGGATGACCTGTGGAACCAGTTCATCGCCCTGCGCCAGGGCTGGGAAGTCGCCCTGACCACGGCGTTCGATCCGAACACGGCGACGGCGTACCTGATGGGCATTGCCCGCGAGATCGACCGGCCGGTGCGTGATGCCGAGCTGACCATAGAGGGCACTCGGGTTGTGAACAGGGCCGGGCAGACCGGCCGCCAGTTAGACCTGGCCGCCAGCCGTGAATCCATCCGCGACCGGGTGATGCGCCGCTCCACGGAGCTGGTGGATTTGGTAGTGAAGGAGATGCCACCTCTCCTGAGCGACGTGTCTGAAGCCCAGGCGCAGGTCGAGCGCATGCTGGCTGCAGAACTGGTGCTGCAGTTCGAGGATCAGAGTTGGTCTCTAGTACCGGCCGAGATTGCTCCAATGATCGTGCTCAGTCGCCAGCCTGCCGGTGATGGCCTGCCCTCGAGCCCTGCTCTGAGCGGAGCCGAAGGAGGGGCACAGGCGCGCGAGAAGCTGGTCGCACGTATCGATCCGGGGAGGCTACGCGCATTCGTCGAATCCATCACGCCACAGATTGCTCGGGACCCACAGGATGCCCAACTCACCTGGGATGCCAGAGAAGGTCGCCTGGTGGTCAAGAAACCCAGTGTCGACGGGCGCAAGGTGAACGTGGACGAGACCGTGCAGCGGCTCGTAACGCAGGTGACTACGACGGACCGCGATGTAGCCCTGGCCGTGGAGGTCCAGCAGCCGGCCATCAGCGAAGACAACCTGGACTCATTGGGGATTAAGGAACTGGTGGTGGAGGCAACGACCTACTTCGCCGGGTCTCCCGCGGGGCGTGTCCAGAACATTCGCGTGGCGGCCTCCAGGTTCCATGATTTGCTGGTTGCGCCGGATGCCGTATTTTCCTTTGGAGACCACCTGGGCGAAGTATCCGCTAAAGAAGGCTACGCCGAGGCTTACATTATCCGGGGTGGGCGGACGGAGCTAGACTATGGTGGCGGGGTCTGCCAGGTCTCTACCACCGCCTTCCGCGCAGCTTTCTTCGGCGGGTTCCCCATCGTCGAGCGCTGGCAGCACGCCTACCGGGTGCAGTGGTACGAAAAGGGCTTCGGCCCGGGGCTCGATGCGACCGTCTTTACTCCCCAGGTCGATTTCAAGTTCAAAAACGACACGGGTCATTGGCTATTGATCCAGACCTTCGTCAATACTCGAGCTGGTAGCCTGACCTTCCGTTTCTACGGCACCAGGCCCAATCGAGAGGTCACCTGGGAAGGTCCATTCATCTCGAACGTGACTCCGGCCAAACCACCGGTTTACCAGAAGGACCCCACGCTCCCCAAAGGAGAAATCAAGCAAGTTGACTGGGCCCACCAGGGTGCCGACGTGACCGTGCGCCGGGTCGTCAAAGAGGGCGACAAGGTCCTCTACAAGGACACCTTCTTCAGCCGCTACAAGCCCTGGGCGGACGTGTTCCTGGTAGGCACCAAAGTCGAGACAGTGAAGGTTGGCGAGGGGTAATCTCAGTTCTTCCATCCGCGCGCTTCCGCAACAAAAGCATCGAACAGGCGCTGCATCGCGGCGTCCTCCAGGGCCAGCACTTCAGGATGCCATTGCACGGCGAGAGCGAAGCAGCCGTTTACCTGTTCTATCCCCTCGATCACCCCATCCGGCGCAACAGCGCTCACCCGGAAACCGGGGGCCACGTCCTTGACGGCCTGGTGGTGCAGGCTGTTGACCCGCACGGTCTGGGTGCCCAGCAGGCTGGCCAGCCGGGAATCCGGCACCAGCTCGACCGTGTGGGCGCGATAGTTGCGTGGCCGCTTCAAGTGCCAGTTGTGCTCTACGCCCGATGGGTGCTGTGAGGGCAGGTCTTGATAGAGGCTGCCACCGGCTGCCACGTTGAGCGCCTGGATGCCACGACAGACGGCCATGATCGGCTTTTGGTCGGCCAGGGCCCAACGCGCCATGATGATTTCGACCCGATCGCGTAGAATGTCCACTTCCCAAAGCTTGGGATGAGGCCGCTCGCCATAGCGTGCCGGGTCTACATCCCCGCCGCCAGCCAGGAAGAGACCGTCAAGCTGCTCGTACAAGGTGCGCAGGACGGCTTCGCTGTTCAGGAGCGGGATGAGCAGGGGCGCAGCACCGGCCCGCTCCAGCGCCCAGCAGTAACTGTGACTCATCACAAAGCGCGGCGGGAACTTATCATCGCGCGATTTCTCGTTGTGACACGGAATACCGATTAATGGCCGCATGGTTTATCCTCTTACTCATCACTCTTATTGGCTCGCCGTCTCGGCACTCCATTCGTAGCTGGCAAGCTCGGTCGTCGTCGGGGCCTGGGCGGCGATGACCAGAATGGCCTCCTTCAGGCTGGAGCTGAAGCCCTTGACCGTCCATTGGCCGCGCTGTTGCTCGTCGATGGGCAGTTGCCGGACGGCGGTGCCGCTCTGGCCGACTTCGATGAGCTGGGCGACGAAACGTTCGGGCAGAATGTTATCGGTGCGGATAAAGCCACGTGCTTCCCAGCCGTCATCGCCGGCCTCGGCATCGTAGCGATAGTTGATCTCGGGGATAACTACATCGTCCACGGCAAAGCCTGGACCATCGGTGGAATCGTCGGTGATGACCTCGAAGCGCAACTGGATTTTCTGGCCGGCATATGGGCGCAAATCTATTTTCTCCTGGACCCACCTGGGTGTCTTCCCGTTCCCGCTCTTTCCCGTCCAGGCATGGCCGAAGCTGTTGCCGTTAGGGTTCGTGTCGCGGGTATGCTGTCCCCTGAGAATGTCCCATGTCTTGCCGCCGTCCGTAGACACTTCGATATAGGCGTAATCCCAGTCCTCTTCAAGATCATACCAGACCCAGGCTTCCAGAGAGGCGCTCTGGACGCCCGTCAGGTCGAAGGCGCGGGTCAGCGTCGTATCGCTGGCATCACCTCGGTTGGAGTACCACTCGTAACGGCCGCTGTGGGGCTCATTGTCGACCAGCTTGACTGTCGGCGAACCCTGGAACGTGATGACGACGTCGCCCGACCGGGTCGGAGCCAGGCGGAAGTAGTCTGCAGCGTACTGGTGGACCGTCTCTCTGTTTCGCACCGGGAGGTCACGTATAGTTGTCTGAGGCTGGACGCGGATATTGAGGTCCTTGTAGGCATAGCGGCCGTCGCCAACCTTCGAGTCGTCCAGGTAATTGGCGATGGCCCAGTCGCGGAAGAGCTCATCGAAGGTTATGCCCACATTGTGCTTTTTCAGGACGGATTCGAAACCGGCGATACCCTGTTTGGGCTCGGCAACCAGGTCGCGCAGGGCTTGTTCGCCGAAGCGCTGAAAGAAATAGGCAGCGAAGAGATAGGCGTTGCCGTAGTGGGGGCCGGAACTCTGGGGGGTGTCAGCCCAGGCGTTAAGCTGGACGTCGGGGTTACCTCCGAAAACACTGGCTGCTCGTTCGCCGCGATAGCCGTTGAGGGCGACTGCCAGTTCCGAGAGGCCCTCGTTGACCCAGCTTGGCTCCTGGGGGTCCTCGTGCCAGTGGATCATATGCTGGAATTCGTGAGCCAGGGTGCTGGCATAATCGGGCGTGCCAGGCTTGAAGGAGTCAACATTGATATAGAACATGCTGCGTTCGTTGCTGCGCGGGTTGACCTGGCGCGGGTACTCGTCGGCGCTGGAATAATAGCCGCCAACGTCGGGGATGGAAGCGTTCAGGATGTGAATACGAACGCTCTGCGTGCCGGGCCACCGGCTGCCGAAGTAGCGTACGTTTGTAGGAAAGATCTTATTTTCAAAGTCGTCCGCGGCCCGGCGGATAATGGCGTCGGACAGGTTTTGATTGTCCTGTACCCACATGTAGACGTGCCGGGTCGCGTAGCGCAGGGACGCGGTGATTTTGAAGTAGTTTCTGGCGCTCTGGTTCGAGACCCAGAACTCCTGGCGGTCGCCCACCCTGGGTGGCGGGCCGGCATGCGGGTCCAGGCGCGGGATGGGTTGCGGCAACTTTTTGAGCCGTGCACCCAGGTCGTACAGATCGCGGAGTGGCACCACGGCATTTTGCAGTTGCCGGAGAGTCTGCATCCCGGAGCCGGCCGGTGCAGCGGCCGCTCCGCCAGGGCCAGGCGTAGACGGTGGTGCAGCCGGGGTGACCAGACCGGGAACCGGAACAGGGCCTGGCGTCATCCGGGCTGGGGACAACGCCAGCGTGGGGGTGGCGGCTGGCTCCGGTACCCCAGCGGCCGGTGGGGCGGTCGCCATCAGCCGCTGGTAAGCGACGACTCCCGCCAGGGCGACGTCCAATGCAAGGCAGGAACATAGGAGCAGAAACGCAAAGATGGCTATAACCAGCGCGTTATTTCGTCGCATTTTCCCCCCCAGCGCGCACGATCTCGCCGCGCTTCACCAGGAAATGATCCAGGTCGTCGGCGACAGTTACGGCGGGAAAGATTTCCCGCGCTTCGTCGCGGATTTCGCGGCCGGCGTAGCGGCGCGAGATGTGGTTCAAAAAAAGGTGTTTGACGCCGGCCTCCCGGGCGAGGAGGGCCGCCTCGCGTGCCGTCAGGTGGCCGAACCTCCGCGCCAGCTCGATGTCGCTATCCAGGTATGTCGCCTCGATGACCAGGGCATCGGCATGTGCCGCTACATCGGCGATGCCCTCCAGCCGTGTGGCATCGCCGACGTACACCAGGCGGGTGCCCGGCACGAGCGGTCCCAGCACCTCATCCGGGTAGACCACGCGTCCGCCGCGCAGGGTGATGGGCTCTCCGGCGACCAGGCGCTTGCGCTCAGGTCCAGCCGGCACACCCAGCACCTCCGCTTTCTCCACCAGGAACGGCCGGCGACTCTTCTCTTGAAAGATGAACCCGAAGGATCCGCCGCCCCGGTGGTTGACCGGGAAGGCTACGACCTGCAAGTTCCGGGTGTCAAATAGCAGGCCCGGCTGCATCTCCACGAATTCCAGGTCGACCTTGACCTCGCCGCCGCGCAGGACGACGTTCATCAGGTCGCGCACGCGCTCGAGCGCCCCGCGCCCGGCGTAGATCGTAAAGTGGTCGATAGCCTCCCAGCGAGCGAAGGTAGAGACGATGCCGCCCAGGCCCAGGATGTGATCCAGGTGGCCGTGGGTCAGGAGGACCGTGTTCAGACGTTTGAAGCCCAGGCCGCTTTTGAGGAGTTGGCGCTGGGTGCCCTCACCACAGTCGATCATAAAGCGTTGGTCTTCGTGGAAGACCAACGTCGAGGTCAGGTTGCGTTTCACCGACGGCGCCGAGGCCGAGGTGCCCAGGAAGACGAGTTCGAACATGAGATCGATTTATTCTATGAATCTATGCCGGCTCAATATCGATCTGGCCGGTATGGCCTACGTCTCCGGATATGCGGACGTTCACCTTCAGCAATTGCTGCACGACCCAGGCGTTAGTCAGCAGGTGGTCGGTCACCTGGCTGGTCGTGAAAACCGAGGGTTGGGACGCGAGCGCCAGCGGCAGGATAAGCTGATCCGCCAGGTGTGGATCGACGGCCGCGCCGGAGCGGTGGTGAGCCAGGAAAGCGTCCACTGCCTCGTCGGCGACGGCCTCGGCCGGTTTGCCCCGTGCACCCAGGCCGGTGAACCCGGCGACGACCGAGTCGTATTCGGCCAGCAGGAAGACAACCGTGCCTTGCCCCGGCGAAGGCGCATCGACGACCTCGAGCTTGTACCGGCGGATTCCGGCGGCTTCGAGCCGCTGAACCGCCCGCCGTGCCTGTCGCTCACGAATGTGTGCCGGCAGATTCGCCGCAGCCGAGAGCACCCGCACCCGCACCAGGTCACCTGGAGCCTGTATCATCAGGCCAGCCCACTGGTCTGTGCGCCGCTTTCCCCGAATCTCCGCACGGACCTCCCCGCCGCCCAGCGGATAGAAGCCCCAGCGCTCGAGCTCGATAGATGCCTCGATACCCCGGCGTGCGAGGGTGGGGAGGTAGACCCCGGCCAGGTAATGCACCGGCGGGCTCCAGGGCACGTGGGTGCCGCCCTTCAGCGTTAGCTTTGAGCGGCCGTTCGCGCAGGTCAAGGGGAGAAGCACCGCCTGGAGAATCAGGCTGATCGCACCGGCGCTGCCACCTTTGGCCGACTGAGCGACGTCGAAATGGTAATTTCCGGCTTGCGGTGGCGCCTGGGGCGTAAAGGTCAGCGTCTGCGAGCCAAGCGCGGCGCCATCTACCTGGGCCGCACAGACCTGCGCAACAGCTCTGACCGCCGTCAAATGCTGCGGCGCCAGGCCAGGATTCTTACGGCCGGCGCGGACGTGTTCGAGCCGCACAGGCTGTCCCAATAACGCTGAGAGCGTCAGGGTGGTGCGCAGCACCTGCCCGCCACCTTCCCCGTGGGAGCCGTCGATAATGACCAGAGTTTCGGGCATAGTGGAAGAAATTATAGCACCAAGGGTGGGGGGCGGCAAAGCAGCCACATGAACCCTTACATTGTTGACAAGTGCGCGGGTTTCTGGTAAGATAAGCTAAGTTTTTCCGGAGACCCCAGGTCCTTCACGTTCCATTCGCCACGGAAAGGACGGGTTGTGTGACTGCTTGCCGCCGGCCATTCGCCCCTTATGGCGCCAGCGTTGCTCCAATGTCCCCTCTTTGCTGGCCGCCAACTCCGCAGGTTGCGCCCAGACGGGCCTGGGTTGAACACCGTATAGCTATCTCCCCATTGCTGGCGCGCGTCCGGTTGTTATCCCGAACTCCACCCACTGAAGCGCGTGACCTGGAAGCAGGGGCAGTCCGCGCCCATCGGGGAACTCGGGGCGGAAGTAAAGCGGCTGCACCGTAAGAGGCAATGTGGAAACACTGAATGGGATTGCGAGAATCTGTGGACCGTGTGGATGTGTGAAAGGAGAGCTAAGTTGAGCATACCAGCAATGGTGGTTTGGCTAGCGGCGGTTCTACACGATGTGGGCAAGTTCTGGAAGCGGGCAGGATACCCTGGCCCACACTATGAGGCCAGCGCGAGCCTTATTGACGAGTTCAAAGGTCTGTTCCCCACTGAGTGGCTCAGCGACCTCAAGGATGCTGTCGGTCACCACCACGAGAAGGCAGTGTCCACGGACGTCGAGAAGATCATTCAGGTGGCCGATTGGCTGGCTTCGTGGGAACGGGAGGGGGAGCCAGGCCCCTTACGGGACCCGGCTGAGACCCCCCTGATATCCGTGGCCTCCAGGGTAGAGCTTTTGTACAAAGCCGCTCCGAACTCGTGGGGCTTTCGCCTGAACCCGCTGGCTTTACGCCGAGAGGTTGTCTTTCCCTCTGCGGAAGCCCAGGTTGCCCCAGGGGACTATGCCAGGCTGTGGGAAGACTTCACAGGAGAATTGAAAAAGCTGGGTAACCTGGGAATGGTCGCCCCGGCCTTGTGGCTTATTACTCTCCTTTCCATACTTCGCAAGTACACATCCTATATGCCCTCAGCTACGCCCTGGGAAAAGGAGGAAGAATACCGTACTCTTCCTGATGTGTCCCTTTACGATCACCTCAAGGCCACATGCGCTATTGCGGCCTGCCTGGATAGTCTTCCGTCTGATGACTTAGAAGCCCTCCATCGCGCTGTCTTCCGGCAAGACGAGGGAATTGAGGAAAAGCCAGTGGCTCTGATGTTGCGAGCCGACATCTCCGGCATCCAGAATTTCATCTACCGGATCACGCGGCCTCAGGCTGAAGCCAAGGGGACAGCCAGGCGCCTGCGCGGGCGATCCTTCTACTTGTCACTCCTCGTGGACGTGATTGCCGATTGGTACATTCGGAAGCTCGGCTTGCCTCCAGCCAATCTTCTCTTCTGTGGCGGCGGTCGGTTCGACCTTCTGGTGCCTCTAAATGCCGAGGAAAGGCTTGCAGAGTTAGAGAAACGGCTGCAGGAGTGGCTCCTCAAGAGTTTCTATGGGACAGTAGGCATCCAGATTGCCATTCAAGGGGTTTGTCCCAGAGACTTCGAGGATTTCAAGGACGTCTATGCTGCACTGGACGATGAGCTTGCCCAAAAGAAGCGACGGAAGTTTGAAGGCTTTGCCCAGGGGAAATGGAAGCTCGATGAACCGGATTTCTTTGCCTCTCAAGAGCAACTCCACCATGCCTGCAATGTTTGCGGCCTTGAGCCCCTCCCTGAGCCAGGCACCTGTCGGAAGTGTGAAGAACACAAGGAAATCGGCCAGAAATTGCCCAGAGTCAGCTACATAGCATACGTTTACGGTTCAGCGACAGAGGGGCTACCTGGCAAAGAAATTGATTTTTCGGATCCCTTTGATGTTACCGTGTGGCTCGTTGAAGGGAAGGAAGCTAGCTCTTTCCTGAGCCAGGTAGAGGGACGCCCCATTGAGGTCGCCTTTTACAAGCTCGATGATACCAATTTTGTCCAGAGAGATGTGCTCCCAAACGTAGCTTTAGGATTCAAGTTTCTAGCCAATGAAGCTCCCATAGCCCTGGAGGATTTGCCCGCCAGGCCAGGGAAGGAGCCGACGAAGAAGGACGAAGTCCTCGATTTCGAAGATATCGCCGCCATGAGCAAGGGAGCGGAGCTTCTGGGAGTCCTGAAGGCCGATGTAGATTACCTGGGCCTGCTCTTTGGGGAGGGGATCGAGCCAAGGAGTATATCCCGTATCTCGACCTTCAGCCATTCCCTTGACCTTTTCTTCTCTGGCTGGCTTCATACCCTTTGCCACACTATGGCCAAAGAGTGGCACGAGGATAAAACGAACGACAATCCGCTCAAAGGCAAAGTCAAGGGGCTGTTCTACATCGTCTACTCGGGCGGGGACGACCTCCTTATCATCGGCCCTTGGGATCAGGTTATGGAGCTGGCCCAGCGGCTGTATAGCGATTTCGGAGAATATGCCTGCCAGAACCTCAATATCACCCTCTCGGCCGGGGTGCTGCTCGTTAAACCCCATTTCCCCATCCAACGGTTGGCCCAACTGGTGAGTAAGAGGCTGGACAGCTCGAAGAGACCCGACGAGAAGACAATGGAGAAGAATAAAGTCACCGTTTTCCAAGAGACCGTTAAGTGGCAGGATGGGGAGAAGGGCTTCGATTGTTTACTAGAGTTCAGCAAGGGATTGGCCAAACGTGTGGTCCAGGATCAAGTGCCAAGAACCTTCGTCCACTTTCTGCTACGACTGCACGATCAGCACTTCAAACATGATAAGCAGAATTGTATGTGGGTGCCGAAAGTCCATTACGCCGCTGCTAGGCGGATAAGCAAGGAGGTGATGGCTGATCCAGAATTAAGGCTGATGCCCAATATAGTGGCGATGATGGAGCACATCCGCATACCGGCGTCCTATGTCAGTCTGAGAACAAGAAAGGAGTGAGAAGAAATGGCATACACGGTCAGAGAAGTCAAGCAAAGGATTGAGGCTCTCTCCTCAATGAGTGCCCTCGACCCCAAAGACTTTTGTGAGGAAGAGGGGCTCGCCGACAGTCTAGCGCAGCGATTTGGGAAAGAAGCCCTTAAACCGACACAACTGCGCAAGGTCTTTCACCCACTCAAGGCGATGCGGCGAGACGTCGAGCGGGAGCTCAAAAGCGAAGAGGATAGAAAGCGTCCCTTCCAACGTACGGAGGTGATCAAATTGATGCCGACTTTGGCCTATGCCTCCGGGCGGGGGCTGATCCCAAAGGACTTCTACGACATTATGAGAACCTGCGTCAGCGCCCAGAAGATAAAGACCAACGACGATTTCATCCGCCTGGCCGAGTTCGTGGAGGCCATCCTGGCTTAACACAAGTATCGCTGGGGATAGAGAGGAGCTTGACAATGGATTTCGAATTTAAGGGCAAATACATCATCTCTGGCAAACTCGTCTGCGAGACGGGCCTGCACATTGGAGGGGCAGCCGAGGGGTTCGAGATCGCCGGGCTCGACAATCCGGTCATCAGAGACCCTCTGACCGATTACCCCTACATCCCCGGCTCTTCCCTCAAAGGAAAGCTGCGACATCTCTTGGAGTGGAGCTTGGGAAAGAACCCTTACAGTGGGAGGCCCCATCACTTTACCGAGGCCAGGGACAAAGTCAGCTTCGAACCGTGCAGTTGTGGCCGGTGTGAGGCCTGTGTGCTTTTCGGAACAACGCCTGAGGAGCCAAAAGGCATAGCTCCGGTGAAAGAAGGAGAGGCAATTGGACTCGCCAGGGCTCATGTAGTTAGGGTGCCAAAGGGTGAGGCAGAGGAGGAGAAAACATACCGTATCACCGGCCCCACCCGCCTCACCGTCCGAGATGCCCTCCCAAGTGACAAGACCATCGCCCGGTGGAAGCAATACCTGGGGGAGAACACCTACACCGAGCTTAAGGTCGAGAACGCCCTTGACCGCGTTACCGCTGAGGCCAACCCTCGCACGATGGAACGAGTTCCCGCTGGCTCCGAGTTCGTCTTCGAGGTAATCTTCGACCTGTATCGGGAAGAGGACAAAGAGCTCCTCAAGAGCCTCTTCACGGCCATGCATCTCTTGGAGAACAGTGCCCTGGGCGGGTCCGGCTCCCGGGGACATGGCAAAGTGAAATTTGCTGACGTGAAAGTGAGCTTCCGCTCACTGGATTACTACCTGTGCAAAGTGGACCAGGAAGAGGTGCGGGTGAAAGCTGAGAGAGATAACCTTGAGAAGCCGATGAAGCATGTCCTTTCCGGGCAGGTGTCCGGCGAAGTGCCGTATGAGACGTCACTGGTGAAGTTCCTGGGCGGCAGGCTGAATGACATCGGCTGATCTTCAAGGAGGGACCATGCGTACCTACGCCGTTTACCTCAGGCCCAGGGGCACCCTTGCCAGCGAAATCGGCTCCGATACCCTCTTCGGCGCGATCTGTTGGGCCATCCGCGCTCTCTATGGCGCCAGTCGTCTCAGAGAGATGCTCCTTGGCTTCAATGATGGCCCACCCTTTGTTCTCAGCTCGGCCTTTCCCTATCTCGAGCGCGGAGGGGAGAGGGTGCGTTTCTTCCCCAGGCCGCTCCTCGCCAAACTGAAAAGCGAGCAGGTAGATAGTCTGGCCAAGAAGAGGTCCAGACCAGCTTGGGGACCTCTGGCCCATAAACACGCCGTCGTTGAGGTCATTGAGAGGGCCAAAAAGCTTGAGGTTCCCTTCGTCTCCGAGCGTCTGTTCGACCAGATTGTTCGGGGCGAGGTGAATACCGAAACCCTGTTTGGGCGACTGAAAGAACGAGGTACACGCGAGGACGACATCGAGTGGGCGGTTGAGGGTGTCTTGATCACCAAAAGCGAGCGAGAGCGGATTGATCCTGAAATAGAACACCGGGCCTTCTGGCAGACCATGGACGTTCAGCATAACCAGATTGACCGCGTGGCTGGGGCCACGGTGGAGGGGCGGCTCTTCCTCATCCAGGAGACTCTTTTTTCCAGAGGCCTCGCTGGCCTCTGGTTCGCTCTGCGCACCAATGAGCTTGACCTGGTGCGATCTGCCCTGCGCTACCTTGAGGACACGGGCATCGGGGGGAAGCGGACGGTAGGCAAGGGTCACTTCGCCATCGTGGACATCGAGGAAACCCGCCTGCCCGAGGCAGAAGATGGTTTCAATGCCTTTGTCTCCCTCTCGCGTTACCTGCCCGCCGAAGGGGAGTACGACTTCGGCCAAAGGCCCCTATCCTATGTCCTGGTCCCCCTACGACCCAAGCACGAGGCCAAGCTCACCGGGCAAGGGCATCGCACCTATAAGGGGCTCTTGAGGGTTTTTGAGCCAGGCTCGATCTTCCCTTCCCCGGCGCAGAAGAAACCGTACTACGGACGGATCGCCTCTGTAGGGGAGAATGCGCAAGAGGGCGGCTGGGAAGTCTGGCACAACGGCATGACGATTCCGGTGTTCGCGGAGGTGAGGGATGAAGTTCGGTGAGCCTAAGACGATCAGATTGAAGGCAACCACTCCTGTCTTCATCGGCAACGGGGAAACACTCAAGCCCCTCTCGTATCTCCTGGATGGCAACGTGGTGCACGTGCTCGATGAGGGGAGGTTCTTCGCCCAACTCTCACCTCAGGAGCAAGAACGCTACCTGAACTGGATCGACCCGCTCCTCGACCGGCTCGCGCGGCTCGAGGAGGAGATTGCTCAGGCCAGAGACGATTTCGAACGGCGGCGCCAATTGCAAAGGCAGCGCCGGGAGATAGAGGGTGGACTTTCCGTGCAGCACTTTCTGGCCAACGTGTTGCGAACTCGGCCTTTGGCCTTTGTGAGCCGGTGCGAGGCCTACACCGTTCGCTGCAACACCCCACCCGACCGAGATGGCTTCCGCCTTCAATTTAAGGACATTGCCAGCCGTCCGTATATCCCCGGCACCGAAATCAAGGGGGCATTGCGTACTGCTCTCCTTTACGCTCTGGCTGCCGATCCCAAGAATTACCCGTGGTTGCGGGACCGGCTGGAGCGATTGCGCACTGACCTTCGGAGCGGATTATCTGTATGGGAGAAAGTGAGACGGCTGGAGAAAATTGCCGGCGAGCTGGAGGCGAGGCTGTTACGTGGTGTAGAGGACGACGCCAAGTTTGACTTCCTCAGGTTCTTAGAGGTTTCAGATAGCACGTCCTGTGGGCCTGATGCTCTACGTATCGAGCTGACCCAGATGTTGGGGACGGGGCGCTACACCAGGACGTGGGTGGAGACCATTGCTCCTGGCTCCGAGGTTACCGCCCAAATCGCCTTGGGTGATTCCAGGCTGATCCTACGCGAGCTTGGTCTGGAGCGACTGCAAGAATGGTTGTCGTTCTCAAAGCTCCTGGAAGCTTGCTATATTCGCTCTAGCGACATCTTGGACGAAGAGATGAGATTTTTTGCCGGTGAGCCCCAGTTAGCTGCCCTCGTCGCCCGGCTTCAACGGCAGAATGACCCTAAGGCTCCCCTCCTGCGGCTTGGACAGGGGCAGGGCTTCCTGGGGGTGACGGTAAACCTGCCGGTCAAGCAACGGGACGAGCAGCTTTACGACGAAGCAATTCGGGAGGGCGTATCGTTGCAGCGGAGGTGGAGAACTACGAGGGGTAAGTTCCCCAAGACGCGGCGGGTGGTTACTGACCATAGGGGGATACCGCAAAACTTGCTGGGGTGGGTCAAAGTTGCACCGTAAATAGCTGCGTTTCCCAAGAGGCGAAGGGGAGAAAATGATGGATGAAGGTCAATTATGGGACGCGATCCGTCCAGCGGTCGAGTCAGGAGAGGAAGGCCAGAAGATCGAATTAAAGCAGCAACTTGATCTTGTGTCCGAGCGTGGCAAGGCCAAGTTCATCAAGAGCGTCTGTGCCATTGCCAACACCCCTGGTGGGCCGGGCTACCTTGTGGTCG
>JBBITV010000006.1:10157-22900 GCA_037440585.1 Chloroflexota bacterium | reverse complement strand
TTGCGTTCATGCTGGCCTTCACCAATGAGACCCGGATCTCAGCCTACTTGAGGCAATACGACTTCCTGAAGGATTTCGTGCGCGCCGGATTTGCCCAGTTCCTGGTTGTTATCTTTGCCTTGAGCTTTGTGGGATGGACGGGCCTGGCGCGCCTAGTGCGTGGGCAAATTCTCACGCTAAAGAATGAGGCATACGTGGAAGCGGCTCGAGCGATGGGCGCATCAGAGCGGCGGATCATGTTCAAACATCTATTACCCAACGCCCTGGCGCCCATCATCGTCGCTCTGTCCATTGGGATGGGGGATGCTATCGTAGCCGAGTCGACGTTGAGCTTCATGGGCATTGGCATCCAACCGCCTACGGCAAGCTGGGGAGCCATGATCTATGAGAATAGCGCCTTCTGGCGCCATCCAGCCGGGCCAGTGTTGCTCTGGATTCCTGGCCTGATCGTGGCTACGCTTATTTTTGCCTTTAACTACATCGGTGATGGACTAAACGATGCACTAAATCCGCAACTAGATTAACATATGTTTCAGGTTTCAAGTTTCGAGTTTCGAATTATTTACGAAGCCCGAAGCCCGAAACCCGAAACCCGAAACTTAGGCGAGGAGTTATTCATGGGGACTTTGCTCCAGGTAAAGAATCTGCAGACTAAATTCTATACTCAAGATGGCGTGGTTAACGCTGTGAATGGCGTTTCCCTCGAGCTGGGTGAGGGCGAAACGCTAGGGATCGTGGGAGAGAGCGGCTCCGGCAAGAGCGTCACGATGCTATCAGTCATGCGCCTGATCCCGCAGCCGCCAGGGAAGATCGTCAGCGGCGAAGTCATCTTCGACGGGCGTGACCTGCTTAAGCTGGACGAGGAGGAAATGCGCCAGGTGCGCGGTAACCGCATCGCTATGGTCTTTCAGGACCCGATGACCTCGCTGAACCCGGTGCTGACCATCAACACCCAGATTTCCGAGGCGCTCCAGCTCCACATGCAGATGGACAAGGAAGCGGCCCGCAAGCGCACCATCGAGCTACTCCAGATGGTCGGCATCCCGTCGGCGGCGAGTCGCATAGACGATTATCCCCACCAATTCTCCGGCGGGATGCGCCAGCGCGTGATGATCGCCATGGGCCTGAGTTGCAATCCCCAGCTCCTCATCGCCGATGAGCCGACTACCGCGCTGGACGTGACGATCCAGGCGCAGATTATCGACCTGGTGAAGCGCCTCAAGCGCGAGATTGGGATGGCAATTATTTGGATCACCCATGACCTGGGGGTGGTGGCCGGGCTGGCGGAACGCGTGGTCGTCATGTACGCTGGCTACATTGTCGAAGAGGCGCCGGTCAAGGAAATGTACATCAACCCGCGACATCCTTACACCCTCGGCTTGCTCAAATCAATTCCGCGCCTGGATGAGATGCGTAAGACTACGTTAACCCCTATCGAGGGGCTCCCACCGGACCTCATTACGCTGCCCAAAGGTTGCCCCTTTGCACCGCGCTGCCCCTATGTGATCGAGAAATGCATCGAGGAGAATCCGCCCTTGATGGTGACGATGAGCACTCGCCACCGATCGGCCTGCTGGCGCTGGCAAGATGTGCATAAGGAAACATCTACTGCGCCAGCGGCGGTGGCGTGAGATGTAGAACGTGGCACGAAGAACGCAAGGAGTAAAAGGAGTATAAAGGAGTATAAAGGAGTATAAAGGAGTATAAAGGAGTATAAAGGAAAGCTATGGCTGGCACGAATGGCAACAAAATTCTCCTCGAAGTGAAGGGACTCAAGAAACACTTCCCAATCACCCAAGGCATTATCTTTCAGCGCCAGATAGGCGCCATCAAAGCGGTCGATGGATTGGATTTTTTCATTCGCCGGGGTGAGACACTGGGGCTGGTGGGCGAGAGCGGCTGTGGTAAGTCGACGACGGGGCGCGCTATCCTCCAGCTTCACCGGCCCACGGCCGGCGAGGTCTTGTTCGAGGGGCAGGACCTGGTGAAGATGAAGGGCGAGCAGTTGCGCCGCCTGCGCCGCCGGATGCAGATGATCTTCCAGGATCCGTACGCGTCACTCAATCCACGCATGACTGTCGGCGACATCATCGGTGAGCCGTTGGAAGTGCATGGCATTGCGCGTGGTAAAGAGGCCAAAGAGCGCGTCCAGGAGTTGCTACAGGTTGTGGGCCTCAACCCGTACTTCGTGAACCGCTATCCCCACGAGTTTTCGGGTGGACAGCGGCAGCGTATCGGCGTCGCCCGCGCGCTGGCGGTCAACCCGGACTTTATCGTGTGCGACGAGCCCATCTCGGCCCTGGACGTGTCGATTCAGGCCCAGCTCATCAACCTGCTGGAGGAGCTTCAGGACAAGTTTCACCTGACTTATCTCTTCATCGCCCACGACCTCTCAGTGGTGCGCCACATTTCCGACCGGGTGGCGGTGATGTACCTGGGGAGAATTGTGGAGCTGGCCGATCGGGATGAGCTGTACTACAGACCACTGCATCCCTACACCAAAGCGTTGCTATCAGCCGTCCCTATTCCCGACCCTCTGGTTGAGGAGAAGCGGGAGCGCATCATCCTGACGGGCGATGTGCCGAGCCCGGCCAACCCACCCAGCGGCTGCCCCTTCCACACACGCTGTCCTATTATGCAGCGGCCAATTTGTGTCGAAACAGTGCCCGAATGGCGCGAAGCGCGGCCGGGGCATTGGGTGGCTTGTCACTTTGCATAGAAGGTGTACCCCTCCGCCCACTCGAAGTTGTCCACCAGTGACCAATGAAAATAGCCTTTCACCGGCGCGCCGGCCTGGATGGCCCGGTGAACGGCGGCCAGATGCTCCAAAATGTATCCCGGCCGGGCGTCGTCGGTGCGGTCCAGGCAACCATTTTCGGTGACATAGAGCGGCTTGCTGTGCTTAGCGTGACAGCAGCAATAAGACCCCTGCAGCCAGGGCTAGAATGTCTAGCACCTGGCGGAGGTCGCCGAGGTTGATGAAGCCTGATAGGCCAATCAAGATCAGCCAGATCGCAAGCAACAGCGTTCCCAGGTTTCGCGGCAGTCTCATGGCCGTCTCCTTAATGATGTGGTGGTGATGGGGCATGAACAACTCTTGTGCCTTACGTCGTGCCAGTGTCTACTTGTGGCCCAACTAGAGATTGTGCTGACGTTTGTATTCAGCAATCTGGGCCCGAATATCTTCCCGTTCCTGTAGCGCCTGCTGGACCGGCTGGACTAGTTCACGTTCCCACTGGTCGGTCAGGCCGGCGAAAGCGGTCAGGAAATCATTGAGGGGTGCCAGGAGACGGGACCGCAAGGGGGAGAAGAGCCCGGCCTGGACGCCCGAATCTTCACGGAACCAGGTGGCACGTAGCGGTGCGAGGAGCTGGTTCTGCAACGTGTCCAGCGCCGCTGGCAGGCCGGCCAGCAAGTCGCGCATTATCGACAGGCCCTGGCGAATGCGGTCCCCGACACTGCCTGGCAGCAGGTCGAGCAGGCGCTCCATGAATTCGCCAAGGGCGTCGGCCAGGGGCTGGGTGGGTTTGGTGGCCTCGCTGAAGAGATTGCGCAGGGCGGCGAGCCGGTCGCCGAGGCCCTGGGCCAGGCTTTCGGCCGCTTTCAGGCCATCCTGGATCGTCGGCAGAGAGGCTTCGAAACGTTTCAGGGCAGTATCTATGAAAGCTACGGCGTCGCGCAAGGTCCTGGCAGCCGTCGACAAACCGCCAAGGGCCAGGCCAAGCGAGCCGATCGCCGCGAGAATAATCAGGTCAATCCCGATCCGCTCCAGGTTCTCATACAGGGCCAGCAGGCCGCGCAGCCGGGCCAGTTCCAATTCGGCGGCGGCACTGGCCTTCAGCTCGCCCAGTTGTGTCCCGCGCGTCCCGGCGAGCAGCCCGGTTGCCACGTTGGTCCCGACGAGGGCGATTCCACCCGTGCCCAGGATGGCCAGGAGCTGGCGCCGGCTCACTCCAGGTGAAGCAGGTGGTGTGGCGGCACCCGGCTGCTCCAGCTCCCCGGCCGGGCTGCGGGTGAGCGCCTCAACTTGCATCAATGTTGCATCATCCAGCGCCGAGAGCCGTTGCGCAATACGTTTCTCTACTTCATCGCGGTCAACCATAGTCACCTCTTTCGCCACGTATCATAGCGTGCATGCCAGCGTACGCCACAGGCTCGTAGTGAGCGCTTCAGCGCTTTACTTACGCCCCGATTCAAGGTGCTATCGCGCTGAAGCGCGTACTACAAACCGTGTCACAAAATGGCGGTGCTGTCTCCAAACATCATCTGCCGTACGAGGGGAACAGGCGGAGCGCCGTAAGAGAGCAGCCGGTCGTGGAACGCACGTAGCGAGAAATGGATGTCCTGCTGCCGCTTGTAGTCTTCGCGCAGCTTCAGGACCAGGAGCTTGCCCAGGGTGTAGTTCAGGTAGCCCGGGTCGAAAGTGCCGCGCTCGGCCTCCTTGCGCGCCGGCAGCTCTTCCATAAACGCATTCTCGACAAAGAAGCGCGTTGCAGCGTCTACCGTCATGCCCTGGGTATGCATACGCATAGCTACGATGTAACGGCAAGCGCGCAGGACGGCCTCGTTGAGGTACCCGATGCGCAGCTTGTGATCGCCGCTGCCGTAGCCGGCTTCGAGCATCATCTGTTCCGTGTAGTGCGCCCAACCTTCCCAGAACGAGTACGCGCCGAAGAGCTTGCTGATCGTCGACGGGGCGCGCCGGTTGTGCAGGGTGTGAACGTAATGGCCCGGATAAGCCTCGTGGATGCCCACCACCCTGAGGGTATGATAGTCAAACTTGCTCAACCACTCTTCTTTCTGTTCAGCAGACCAATCTGGCTCGGGTGGCGTCACCCAGTAGTAGGCCTCGGTGGCCACTTGCTCCAGCGGTCCGGGGCTGCTCAGCATGGCGAAGGCCCAGCGCAGAAACGGTGGCGTCTCGGCCACCATACAGCGCACGTCCGATGGGATCGTCACCAGGTTGTGATCAATGACAAACTGGCGCAGGTCTTCAATCATCCCGGCCGCTTCAGGAATCAGGGTCCCGTTGGCCGGATGCTCGCGGGATAGCATCCTTACCACTTCCCCGGGATTCTTGCCAGGTGCAATATGAGCAACAGTGGCGGTGTACTCGGCCTGCAGGCGCGCCAGCTCCGCCTGGCCTAGCTCCAGAAGGTCGCCCAGCGGTACATCCACCCGTTCGCCCACCCACAGCATCCTGTGGAAGCGCTCAGGCCCAATAGCGAAATCGGCGTGAGCACGCGATTTCAAGTCATGTTCCAGATAGGTGACCAAAGCCTGAACCGCGTCCATGGCCTGGCGATTGACTGTGCGAAACTCGTCCAGGAGACGCTGATCAGTTGCAGTGGCAACAGCCTGGGGTAAATCATGATCGAGGAACTTGACCATGCCCTGATAGACCTCGATGGAGGTGGTGACGAAGGTGATAGGGAGGGATTGCTCCAGGTTTGTCCGGGCCACCTCAACGATAGCCGGGACGGACCGCAGGTGGGCAACGAGGGCGCGCAGCCGCCGGTCGAGCGGGGCATAGTCGCGGAGGATGTAACTGCTGACGTCAAGCGCGTCGCCGTAAAACATCGGATTGCGGGCAAAGCTCCGCAGGTCTTGCCAGTCAAATAGTGTGTGATCGATGGTCATCTGGAGCAAGTGGTAGTCCAGTGTGCTTTGGGGGTCCAGGCGGTGTACATCGATTTGTTGTAGGCGAGCCGCAAAGTCTTTGAGGCTGTCGAGCCACGCATTGATGGAAGCCAGGCGGAAGTCCGGAACACGGCCATCGTATTCGTGCAGACCCTGGCGAGCGGCGAAATGGGGATTAGAGTCGAAATAGGCCTTAAGAAACCTTGCGGCCAAGGCCTGAAACTCGCGATTAGCAGCATTGGCGATCATGCGGTCCGTATCCTTGTGTGTAGATTATTGCAACATCTACCCCTGTAATCGGCTCTCGATCACACGTATGATCGCCGCCTTGTCCGGATCCACTGCGATGGGCCGGTTGGCGAAATTCGATTCGATCTTCCCGTTGTTCTGAATCACCCGCGTCTCAGTCACGAAGTCTTCATATAGCTCGCCCAGGTGGTACCGCACGGTGTAATCCGGGTCTTTCAGGACGTGCCCGGTAAGCAACAACACCACATCTTCGTCGCGGCTGAGGGGGCGGTCCGTGCCCTCCTCGATGATGCGCTTGAGCCCAGCGAGGGTTGTGGCTGAGGCAGGCTCACAGCCGATCCCGTCCAGCCCGATAATGGCCTTCGCATCGGCGATTTCCTGCTCGGTCACTTTGGTGACCCAGCCATCGGTCCAGTCCATTGCCCGCTTGGCCTTCTTCCAGCTCACCGGACGGCCGATCTTGATAGCGGTCGCCAGTGTGCGGGCGTGAACGGTGACCAGGTGGTCCTTGGTCGGGCTGGTCATCGTCCGGTAGAGGGGATCGGCGCCGGTGGCCTGGATGATGGTGATACGCGGCAGCCTGTCGATAAAGCCCAGGTCATACAGTTCTTTGAAGCCCTTACCCAGGGACGAACTGTTTCCCAGGTTGCCGCCAGGGACGATCACCCGGTCGGGCACGCACCAGTGGCGCTGTTCCATCAACTCCACGGAGATCGTCTTTTGCCCTTCAAGGCGGAAGGGGTTGACCGAGTTCAGGATGTAGATTCCGACTTCGGGCGCAATGTCCATGACCAGTGTGAGAGCCGCGTCAAAGTCGCCGCGCACCTGCAGGGTCAGAGCGCCGTAATCGAGGGCCTGGGACAGCTTGCCAAAGGCGACCTGGCCTTCAGGGATGAAGACGATGCCCAGCAGCCCGGCCCTTGCGGCGTAGGCGGCCATTGAGGCCGAGGTATTACCCGTAGAGGCGCACATCACTGCCCGCGCACCCACCACACAAGCCTGCGTCACCCCCGTTGCCATCCCATTGTCCTTGAATGAACCCGTTGGGTTATATCCCTGGTGCTTGACCTGGAGCCGCCCCAGGCCAACGTATTGGGCGCAGCGTGGCGCATCCAACAAGGGTGTGTTTCCCTCGGGGTAGGTGACGATGCACGACTCGTCGCCATAGAAGGGGATCATTTCGCGGAACCGCCACACCCCGCTGACGTCGATGGGCGCAAGGGACATACGCCGCTGCCGCCATAGCGCCTTCGTCTCCTCGGCGTCGTACTTCGGGAAGTCGTAGACGACGTCGAGGAGATCGCCGCAGGCGGGACATTCATAGAGGGTTTGGGTGCTAGGGTATTCGGATGCACAAGAGATACAGCGAAGATTAGCGAGGTTCATTTGGCAACTCCTCAACAACCTCAAGTAGCTTGTGCACTTGCACGCTTGCCATCTTATACCTCCGGCTCTATCGCTCCCTTAATCTACGGTACGCCGCATCCCGCCGATCCATATCCGACCTCTCTGATCTCAACCGCTCGACAGGAGTCACCAGGGTGCGCTGCCTTTCGGTCGAGGGCGGCTCTTGGGCAGTGCTGCCGCGTGAAGCCCCGTAACCCGCGTCGTCGTAAGTGACTTTCAGGCCCTGCTCATTAATATAGCAGGCTTTGACCTCACTGGGCAGCTTGCCGTCCTGCTTGGCAAGGTAGTCCGCATAAGCCTCTTCCGAGGAGAAGACGACGTAGCCCTTGCGATCTACAAAAACAGTCGTCCCCCGTTCCTCGCCCGTCTCAACAGCTCCCACCGTCCGCGGTTGCGGCACCGCTGGCTCCGCCTGAGCGCGGACGCCGCCTTCCTCACGCACGATGCTGCGGATCAAGTCTACCAGTTCGCCTACAGTCAAGCTACTTACAGACCGCTCGGGTGATAACCTGTTCATGGGCTCTCGCTTTCGTTCTTTTTCAGGGATAAATCTTCTCCAACATACGCGGGAACGGGATCGTCTCCCGGATGTGGTCCAGGCCACAGACCCAGGCGACCGTACGTTCCACGCCCAGCCCAAACCCGCAATGCGGAACGGACCCGTAGCGGCGCAGGTCCAGATACCATTCATAGGCCTCGCGGGGCAGCTTATGCTCCTCGATCCGGCGTTCCAGCAGCTCCAGGCTGGTGGTGCGCTGCCCGCCGCCGATGATTTCGCCATAGCCCTCGGGCGCTAAAAGGTCGGCGGAGCGGCAGACTTCGGGGCGGCTGGGCACCGCTTCCATGTAAAATGCCTTGCACTGCGTCGGGTAGTGATAGACGAATACCGGACGGTCAAACTGTTCCGAGATTGCCGTCTCGTGAGGAGCACCGAAGTCCTCGCCCCACGGGAATTCCGGGAACCCGTTCTGATGGAGTAGCTCCACCGCCTCATCGTAGCTGATACGTGGAAACGGCGGGTCCACTTTCTCCAGTTTGCTGGTATCCCGTTCGAGCAGCTTCAGCTCGGAGGCGCGTTCCTTGAGCACCGTCCGCACGATATGGCTGACGAACTGCTCACCGACTTCCATGTAGTCTTCCAGCGTGCCGTATGCCCACTCAGGCTCGACCATCCAGAACTCGGTCAAATGGCGGCGTGTTTTGGACTTTTCGGCACGGAAAGTGGGGCCGAAGCAGTAAACCTTGCCGAAGGCGACCGCGGTGGCCTCGTTATAGAGCTGGCCGCTTTGGGTAAGATAAGCCGGGACGCCGAAATAATCTGTCTCGAACAGGGTAGTGGTCCCCTCAACCGCCGCAGGGGTCAGAATCGGCGTGTCCACGTTGAGGAAGCCGTGGTCATCCAGCCAGTCACGAATGACCCTAGTGACGGTGGCGCGGACGCGCAAAATCGCGTGCTGGCGCGATGAGCGCAGCCACAGATGGCGGTGTTCCATCAGGAACCCGGTTCCGTGCTCCTTGGGGCTGATAGGATACTCGCCGGTCACCTGCTGAACAACCTGCAGGTCGGTCACATCCAGCTCGTAGCCGCAATAGGGTGCGCGTTCGTCCTGGCGTACCTTGCCGGTGACGATTACCGACGATTCCTGGGTCAGTGTGCTGGCTACCTCGAAGACTTCAGAGGCAACGTTCTTTTTGAAGACAACGGCCTGCAGGATGCCTGTGCCATCGCGGATCAGCAGAAATTGCAGGCGGCCCTTGTCGGTCCGATTGTACAACCAGCCTTTGATCGTCACCTCTTCGCCCTCGTGGGCGGCAATGTTCTCGACGTATGTGTGCTTGGCCAAAATCTCACCTCCGGATGGGCGCCGGTCGAGTTAATTCTACCTTTGTTTGAGGTATACGTCAAGGCGATTTTGAATTTGTGAAGTGTTGTGATATAATTTCCCGGTCCCCCGGACCCAGGGGGTCTCTTTTTGAGTAGACACCTGAAGTCATCCTGAGAGAAACGAAGGATCTGATTTACGATCGCTCAGATGCTTCGCTTCGCTCAGCATGACAGGATGAGTTCGTTAAAGGAGTGCAATACCTCGTCATGGACCAAATTGAACTGAGAGCTGAGAAACGTACGGTTATCGGCAAGCACGTCCAGAAGCTGCGCCGCGCGGGACTGGTGCCTGGCATTATCTACGGTCATGAAACTGCGCCGGTTCCCTTCCAGGTCGAAGCGCGCGCCCTGGGAGTGGTGCTGCGGAAGGCTGGCACGAATCGCCTGATCGGTATCCGGCTTCCCGGGGAAGACAACCCGCGCATGGTGCTGGCTCGTGAGATCCAGCGTGATGTCCTGTCCCACGCCATTATCCACGTCGATTTGCAACAGGTGGTGATGACCGAGAAGATCAGGACCGAGGTGCCGCTGGACTTTGAAGGCGAATCGCCGCTGGTCAAGCAGGGCATCGGTATTCTCAACATGGCCCTGGACGCGGTTGAGATTGAAGCCCTGCCCGGCGACCTGATCTCATCGATCCGCGTGGACATTAGCGGGCTGGACGATTTCGACAAGGCGATTCACGTAGGCGACCTGGGGGTCCCGCCGGCAGTCACCATTCTTTCCGATGCAGCCGAGCTGGTGGCCAACCTGGTGCCCGTGGCCGCTGAGGAAGAGGTGCCGGTGGAGGTTCCGACCGCCGAGGAGCCCGAAGTCATCAGCGCGGCTGAGGCCCAACGCCGCCGCGCAGAACGTGAGGCGCAGGGAGCCGAATAGCCGTCGCAGTTTGCAGCCAAATGTCTCTACAGTTGGTCTGAAAGCGGGGTTCTGTACTCCGCTTTTTTGTTCGGATTCCCTCTTCTTTTGATCTGATAGGAATTGTGGTATAATCAAACTACACCATAAGCGAACAACGAGGAGGATAAACCGCTCGTGTTCAGCCCTCTAAATGCTATCCTCGGGCTCTTTTCCCGCGATATTGGAGTGGACCTGGGGACCGCCAACACTCTGGTGATGGTCTGCGGCCGAGGGATCGTCATCAACGAACCATCTATCGTCGCCATCGAAAAGAGATCCAAGAAGGTGCTGGAGGTCGGCGCTGCGGCCAAAGAGATGGTCGGGCGCACGCCAGCCAACATCGTCGCCATCCGGCCGCTCCGTGACGGGGTCATTTCCGACTTCGCGGTCACAGAGAAGATGCTCCAGTATTTCATTACCAAGGTCCACGACCGGGCGATCCTGCCCATGCCGCGGCCGCGAGTGGTGATCGGCATCCCCAGCGGGTGCACCGAAGTCGAAAGGCGGGCGGTCAAGGAAGCGGCGGAGAACGCCGGTGCCCGTGAGGCCTTCTTGATTGAAGAGCCCATGGCGGCGGCCATCGGCGCCGGGCTGCCGGTGACCGAGTCGGTAGGCAGCATGATCGTCGACATCGGCGGTGGCACCACCGAGGTCGCTGTCATCTCCCTGGGCGGTATCGTCGTCTCCACTTCTATCCGCGTGGCCGGAGACGAGATGGACGAGGCGATCATTCAGTACGCCCGCCAGAAGTATAATCTATTCATCGGCGAACGCATGGCCGAAACAACCAAGATCGCGATTGGATCGGCCTATCCGCTCGAGCAGGAACAGACGATGACGATCCGTGGCCGCAACCTGATCACCGGGCTGCCCCAGGCTGTTGAGGTATCCAGTGTCGAAATCAGAGAAGCGCTCTCTGGGCCGGTGAGCATCATTGTCGATACCGTGCGAGATGCACTGGATGACACGCCGCCGGAGCTCGTGGCGGACCTGATGGAAAGTGGAATTGTCCTGGCGGGAGGTGGGGCACTGCTCAAAGGACTGGCTCAGCGACTCCAGGAAGAGACCAAGATGAAGGTGATCGTCGCCGACAATCCGATGGAGTGCGTGGCAAAGGGCGCCGGTAAGGTACTGGAGGACCTGGACAATCTCGCCAAGGTGCTCTCTACAACGCAGCGGGCGGGCGTACCCCGCTAATAATGACCAATGACCAATGACCAACGACCAAAGGTTATTTGGGATTTGGTCATTGGGACTTGGGATTTGGTCATATGGCGCGTCTCAACGACCGGACGGTTTTATTACTGATTCTCGTAGTGGTGGCAGTTACCAGTTTCGTGATTGACCAGCGCGACCGCTTGTCTCCGGCTGAACGTGGGGCGGGTGAACTCGCAGTTCCCCTGGAGCGGGTGCTGACTGGAGTATTCGGCAGACTTGCCGGCGCGCTCGACGCCGCGCAGCACCTGGTGACACTGCAAAGCGAAAATGTCGCGCTACGCGCTGAGGTCGAACAGCTAACCGTCGAGAATGTCCGCCTCCGCAGCCTGGCCAGCGAAAACATGCTCCTCCGCGAGCAACTTCAGTTCAAGACAGACCACCCCGATCTGGGCATAGCGTCAGCTGACGTCATCGCCCGTATCGTTGCCCAGGACTCCAGCAATCTGCTCAACACCCTCACGATCGATCGCGGATCGCAGGACGGCATCCAGCGGGGTATGCCGGTCGTGTCGCCCCGTGGTCTGGTTGGCCAGATCACAGACGTAGGTACCCGCTGGTCGCGGGTTCTACTCCTGATCGACCCGGCCAGTTCTATCCAGGGTATCACATTGCGCTCGCGCGCCGTCGGCGTGATTCAGGGCACACCGGCTGCCAATCCCCGGATGTTGTATGTTGCCCAGGGGGATGAGATTGAAGTGGGAGATGTCGTCCTTACCTCTGGGATGGGGGGCAATTTCCCCAAGGGCCTGGTGATTGGCCAGGTGGTGCAGGTGCAGCAGCGCCCGGTGGATATGTTCAAGGAGGCGGAGGTTCATCCCACTGTGGACTTCAGTCGCCTGGAGATGGTGATGATCATCACGAAGTTCGAGCCTATGAATCTGGATGCGCCGTGAACCTCTACGCGACCATTGTGCTGCTGGCCGGCGTCGCCCTGCTCCAATCGACGCTGGCGCCATACCTGGCTGTGGGACGGGTCAAGCCCGACCTGATGCTTGTGGTGGTCGTCACCTGGAGTGTGCTACGAGGTGCTGGTGAGGGAGTCTTGTGGGGTTTCATCGGGGGCCTGTTGCTGGACCTGCTGTCAGGTGGACCGTTTGGCGTGTCGATAGTCAGCCTGATGCTGGCCAGTTATCTGACCGGGGTGGGAGAAATTAACCTGTTTCGCACGAATATCCTCTTGCCGGTGGTGACTGTGATTCTGGCTACGGCGGTTTACTATCTGGTATCATTCTTGTTACTGCAAACGCTGGGCCGGCCAGTGACGCTGGGTGCTGCTGCCCTGCAGATCTCCTCCGTCGCCGTCGTGCTGAATGTTGCATTGACGGCTGTGTTTTACCTGCCCCTGCGCTGGTTGTCGCACAAGACGGGGCAGGTAGAGATGCGGTGGTAGGACGATGCTGCCACCGGTCATCAGGCTTCGGTTTGCATTTTTGCAGGCGCTGGTGCT
>JBBITV010000006.1:0-10147 GCA_037440585.1 Chloroflexota bacterium | reverse complement strand
TTGTCGTTGAACTACTGGAGCTGGTGCTGGTTGCGTTTGTGGTCCTGGCCGCGCGCGTCTGGTATCTGCAAATGGTCCACGGCGAGGACTATCGCCAGGCGGCTGACTACAATCGTTTCAGGACACAAACTATCGACGCGCCGCGTGGCGTGATCTATGACCGCAAGGGGCGGCTGCTGGTCCAGAATGAGCCGACGTTTACCGTCGCCATCGTACCCGGCGACTTGCCTGCAGATAAAGAGAGGGCCATCTTTGCCCGTCTGTCTGCCCTGCTTGGCCTGCCAGTTTCGAGTGTCGAGTTTCGGGTTTCGGGTTCCAATGACTCGAAACCCGACACCCAAAACCCGAAAACCCCGCTTCCCGGCATTCGGGAAATGGTCCAGGAGGGCACTGCCAGGGGCGGACGGTATTCAGCAGTCCCGATCAAAACCCGGGTTGAGCGAGATGTCGCCTTTCAAGTAGCGGAAGAGCACCTGGATTTGCCTGGAGTGCGGGTCATCATTGAGCCCATCCGCCGGTATTTCACCGGTCCGCTGATGGGTCACATCCTGGGTTACATGGGACGCATTCCCTCCGAGCGAGCCAGCGAATATATTGGCCGCCGCGACTACGAGGTGTTTGACCAGGTTGGTCTGGCGGGTCTCGAACTGAGCTATGAAGAGGAGTTGCGCGGGACGAAGGGCCGCAAGCTGGTCGAGGTGAATGTCCTGGGCCGTGAGATACGGACGATTGGAGAGCCGACGCCGCCGGTGGCGGGCCACAACCTGATCCTGAGCATCGATCTTGATTTGCAGGAAGCGGTTGAGGCGGCGCTGAGAAAGGGCCTGGAGCGGGTTAAGTCAAAGTCGGGTGTGGCTATTGCGCTGGATCCACAGACCGGCCGGGTCCTGGCGATGGTCTCTTTGCCGGCGTATGACAACAATTTGTTCAGTGGCGGGATCACGCCTGCCGATTGGGCCAGCCTGAATACGCCTGAGCAGCCGATGTTCAATCGGGCTATCGGCGGCCTATACCCAACTGGCTCGACCTTCAAGATCGTTCCGGCGGCAGCAGCCCTTCAAGAAGGCGTAATCGACCGGAATACGATCCTGAACGACACTGGCGTCATGTACGTTGCGAGCGATTATGATCCGACGGTTCGGTTCCCATTTTACGGCTGGTACCGTCCGGGGCTGGGACCGGTGAATATCGTCACGGCGTTGGAGGTGTCCAGCGACATTTTCTTCTATCAGGTTGCAGGTGGCCACCCGGAGACCAGGTTTCGGGGGCTGGGCCAGAAGCGGCTGGTGGAGTACGCTAACTTGTTCGGCTTCGGCGCGCCAACGGGGATCGATCTGCCTGGAGAGGCCGAGGGTCTGGTACCGGATGATAAGTGGAAACGCTACACTTTTGGCGAGGTCTGGCTTCTGGGCGACACCTACAACATGGCTATTGGCCAGGGTTTCTTCCTGGCGACGCCATTGCAATTGCTGAATGCGACGGCAGCCATTGCCAACGGCGGGACCCTCTATCAGCCTCAGGTAGTCGAGCGGATCGTGGATGAGCAGGACAAGGTCGTGCGTGAGTTTAGTCCGAAAGTCATCCGGCGGCTGCCTGTCACACCGGAACGCCTGGCTATTGTCCGGCAGGGGATGCGTCAGGTAGTGGCGGGTGCCCGGGGCACGGCACGGCAGGCCAGGCTGCCCACTGAGGTGGCCGTAGCAGGCAAGACGGGGACCGCCGAGTTCGCCGGGCCACAGACGAAGGGAGGCAACCAGCCCACTCACGCCTGGTTTACGGCCTTTGCGCCCTACGAGCACCCCGAGATTGCGCTGGTCGTATTTGTGGACGGTCACGGCGTCGGTGAGGTCATCGAAGGGTCCGCGGTTGCCGCCCCCATCGCTGCGGAGATCCTGCGGGCGTATTTCCACCTGCCGCCGTTGGAGAAAGAGATGGCGGTTCAGCACGTGGGAGACCGATAGGATTTTGGATTGGACTCGATGAGCTTGTAGGGATTCAACCCGCACGATCCGGCCAATCCAAAATCTAAAATCCAAAATTGGGTTGTGGACATGACCGGGAACAACATCATCATTAAAGGCACCGGCGATGGGCTGCTGGTCATACTGGGCGAGGGCGAATGGGATGGTCTGGTCACGGCCTTGGGGAGCCGGCTGGCGGGACCGCCGGCGTTTTTTCGCGGGGGACAGGTCGTGCTCCAGGTAGGCGAACGCGCACTGTCCCAGGAACAGTTGCGGCAGGTGGATGGTCTTTTGCAGGAGCACGGAATGCTGCTGAGGACCGTAGTTGGCTCAGAGGCCACAACGCAGGCGGCTGCCGAGGCGCTCGGCTTGCATGTGACGGCAAGCCTGGAGCGGCGCGCGCCCTCGCGCACGGCTGCCCGCAGCGACCGCGAGGCGATGCCCGGGGTCGTCATGCGGCGCACGCTGCGTTCCGGGCAAGCGGTGCGACATAGCGGGCACGTCGTCGTCATCGGCGATGTGAATCCGGGTGCCGAGATTGTCGCGACCGGAGATGTCGTGGTCTGGGGCCGTCTGCGGGGCATGGTTCATGCCGGTGCGCATGGAGATGAAAGCGCTATCGTCTGCGCGTTACAGTTGGTGCCGACGCAGCTTCGTATCGGGGATCATATCGCCCGCCCGCCAGACGATGCAGGCCGATCCCACGTGTTGCCTGAGCTTGCACGGGTGCAGGACGGGCGGATTGTCGTTGAGGCGTTGCGCCAAAATGATGACAAGGTGACAAGGTGACAAGGTGACAAGGTGAACTTACTGAGTTTCGTGTCACCTTGTCACCCCCTCACCTTGTCACCCTGTCTGCCGTCAAGGGGGAATTATGGCCAAAGTTATCACGATCACTTCCGGCAAAGGGGGCGTCGGGAAGACGACGACAACGGCGAACCTGGCGGTCGCCCTGGCGCAACTGGGCCACAAGGTGGCGGCGGTGGACGCCGACATTGGTCTGCGCAACCTGGACGTGGTCATGGGGTTAGAGAACCGCATTGTCTACGACATCGTGGATGTGGTCGAGGGGCGTTGCCGGTTGCGCCAGGCCCTGATCCGCGATAAGCGTTTGCCGGAGCTATATCTGCTTCCGGCCGCCCAGACACGGGATAAGACCGCTGTCAGCCCGGCAGACATGATCCGCTTGTGCGATCAGCTTCGCGCCGAGGTCGATTTTGTGCTCATCGACTCACCCGCCGGAATTGAGCAGGGTTACCGGAATGCCGTTGCGCCGGCCGACGAGGTTCTGATCATAACCACCCCCGAGGTGTCCGCTGTGCGTGACGCCGACCGGATTATCGGGTTGATCGAAGCTGCCGACAAAGGACCGGCGCGGCTGATCATCAATCGAATTAAGCCGGATATGGTGCGCAAAGGCGACATGCTGGATACCAGAGACGTATTGGATGTGCTGGCGATTACGCTGATCGGGATTGTGCCTGACGATCCGTCGATTATCGTTTCGACCAATCGGGGGCTGCCGGTGGTATTGGAAAACCATACTTATGCAGGCATCGCTTTTCGCAACATCGCACGGCGGCTGCTGGGCGAAGAGGTGCCGTTTATGTCTCTAGAAGAGCCCACCGGCTTTTTCGCCAGGCTGGGCCGGCTTTTCAAATAACTAATGACTAATGACCAATGTCCAATTTGGGATTTAGTCATTGGTCATTGATCAGTGACAAAGGGGCTAAGCGATGAGAGACTTCCTGGATCGACTGCTGGGCCGGTCATCTTACCCACCCAAAAGCAAGGAAATCGCTAAGGAGCGTCTGCAACTGGTCCTGGTCTCGGACCGGACCAACATTACCCCCGCACTCCTCGACATTCTGAAGAATGAAATCATCAAAGGGATCTCCAGGCACGTGGAGATCGATCAGGCTGGACTGCGGGTCACGGTGACGCAAGAATCCAGTCACACCCGTGTCGTTGCGGATATTCCGGTGGAGCGGACCCGGGAGGCGCGGGCGCCGCGCAAGCGAGCGCCGCGCCGGGAGGCGAAACCAGGACCGGCAATAGTCGAGGGTGAGTAATGGTATCTTACAGGCCGATCTGGCGACAGTTCGATTTCATGCTCCTGGCGGTGATGCTGGGACTGGGAGGCCTGGGCCTGGCGATGATCCAGAGCGCAACCCGGGATACGGCCGGTGTCTGCCCCGGGATCTTCAGTGACTGCATCCAGCAGCAAATTGCGTATGGCGTTGTGGGACTGGTTATCCTGCTCGTGACCGCGTTGGTGGACTACCGGGTGTGGGGAAACGTCGGGCGGATAATCTATCTGGTTAACCTCGGTCTGCTGGTATTGGTGCTGGTGACCGGTACGGTCAGCGGCGGCTCCAGGGGCTGGTTAAAGCTCGGTCCGATGCGGGCACAGCCGGCTGAATTGACCAAGGTGCTCTTGATCATCACCCTCGCCAAGTATATGGCAGATCATGACATGCGCCAGATGCGTCACCTGTTGATCTCTGTGGCCCTGGCAGCTCTCCCCATTGGTCTGATTTACTTGGAGCCGGACCTGGGGATCGTGACCGTTTTGGTGGCGATCTGGCTGGGGATGGTGTTCATTGCTGGCGCACGGTTGTGGCACATGGGATTGCTGGGACTGATTGGCGTGTTGGGACTGCCCTGGGCACTGTCCAAATTGCCGGACTATATGATGCAACGGATCGTCCTCTTTCTGGATCCACAACGTGATCCGACCGGCGCCGGGTACAATATCCGCCAGGCCCTCATCGCGGTGGGCTCTGGAGGGTGGATAGGTCGGGGGTACGGCAGCGGGAGCCAGAGCCAGCTCCACTTCTTGCTCACGCGCCACACCGACTACATTTTTTCGGTGATCGGCGAGGAATTAGGGTTTCTGGGGGCGGTGCTGGTGTTCGCGTTGCTCATGCTGTTGATCCTACGGGTTCTGCGCAGTGGGATGCAGGCACGGGACGTCTTTGGCCGGCTGCTGGCGGCCGGCGTCGCGTCGATGTTCCTGTGGCAGAGTGTGGTCAACATTGCCGTCAACGTCGGCCTGATGCCGGTGACGGGGCTGACGCTGCCGCTTATCAGTTACGGCGGAAGCTCGGTGTTAACATTGATGTTGGCAATAGGATTGGTAGAGAGCGTCGCGATGCGGCGTAAGAGAGGCGAATTGTGGAGTAGCTGAGCCACTAATCTTTTGGCCACAGATGGCCACAGATGAACACAGATGATTAAGTTGTGCTCGGCCAAATCTGTGACTATCTGTGTCAATCTGTGGCTGATTTTGAGCGAAACTGTGAAGGTGTGAGCAGTGACAAGAGAGAAGGGTGTGCGCGTCCGCTTTGCTCCAAGCCCGACAGGGTATTTGCACATCGGGGGGGCGCGGACGGCGCTCTATGACTGGTTACTGGCCCGCAAACATGGCGGGCAATTTATTCTGAGGATCGAGGACACGGACCGCAAACGCTACGTGCCCGATGCTCTGGACGACCAGATGGCCGGCCTGCGCTGGCTGGGCCTGGATTGGGACGAGGGGCCTGAGGTGGGTGGGCCCTACGGGCCTTACATTCAGTCCGAGCGGCAGGCCCTGGGGATCTACCAGCAATATGCGGAACAGCTTGTCGCCGCCGGGCGGGCCTACTATTGCTTCTGCTCGCCGGAGCGCCTGGAGGAAGTGCGCCAGGAGCGGCAGGCGCACGGCCTGGCGCCCGGCTACGACCGACATTGCCGCTACCTGACACCGGCTGAGCGCGAAGCCGGTATCGCACGCGGCTTCCCCCCGGTGATCCGCTTCGCTGCGCCCCTCGAAGGGAATACCACCGCCCACGACCTGGTCCGCGGCGAGATCACTGTCGACAACCGTACCCAGGACGATTTCATTCTGCTCAAGTCGGATGGCTTTCCCGTCTACCACCTGGCCGCTGTCGTGGACGATCACCTGATGCGGATCACCCACGTCATCCGGGGCGACGAGTGGCTGCCGAGTCTGCCGCGCCACGTGATGCTCTACCACGCGTTCGGCTGGGAGTTGCCAGAGTTCGTTCACCTCTCGATATTCCTCGACCCGAGCGGCAAGGGCAAAATGAGCAAGCGCAAGAAGCTCGAAGGCGGCGGCGAGTACATGACCTTCATCCGGGAGTTTCGTGAGGAAGGCTACCTTCCCGAGGCGATTATCAACTGGCTGGCTCTGATGGGCTGGTCGCCCGGCCTCGGCGATCGGGAGATCTACAGCCGCCAGGAGCTCATCGAGCTTTTCAGCCTGGAAGGCATCCACCCGTCGCCGGCCGCGTTGAATTACGACAAGGCCGAATGGCTGAACGGGGTCTACATCCGCCACCTCGACCCCGACGATCTGGCACACCGGTTGTTGCCTTTTATCCGCATCGCCGGCCAGGAGTCCGGCGTGGCCGCGCTGGCCGAAGCTACCTTTGAGCAGGTGCGCCCGCTGGTGCCTCTTGTCCAGGAGCGCATCAAGACCCTGGCCGAGGCACCAGAGCACATCGACTTCTTCTTCATCGAACCGCCAACGCCATCGCTTGAGGAACTGGTACCGAAGAAGATGACTGCAGCCGAGACGGCCCGGGCGCTCGGCGCCGCCCGCGAGACACTGGCGGCACTGCCTGCTTTCGACCACGCGACGATTGAGGAGGCGCTGCGCAGCCTGGCAGATAGACTGGGCTTGAAAGCCGGCCAACTGTTCACCCCGATCCGGGTGGCGGTTACAGGCAGGACAGTGGCGCCGCCGCTCTTTGAGACGCTGGCGTGCCTGGGACGGGAGAAGGCGCTGGCAAGGATCGAGCGGGCGGAGAGGGAACTCCTGGACCGTTGATGATGCTGTTCACCTTCTGACTCCTGTGGTTGATTTGGTTGTGGCCATGCCGCGCCATAGAATTACCCCGAAACTTTTGCGTGATCCAACTGAATGCGGGATCTCCCCCAGGACTGGCAACCCCAGCGCCGCTACGTCTTCGGCGGTGTAGATGCGAGTATCGAGGTAGGCCAGCAGGAACGCCAGGCTGATCCCCGCCAGCAACCCCAGCAGCACGCGCAGCGGCAGGTCCAGCCGCTCGCGCAGGCTGGGCGGCAGCGGTACAACTCTGGGGCCGTCATAGATGCGGACCACCGGTTGCTGGTTGCCCAGCCGGGCGAAGTAGCTGGGGCTCTCCTCGCGGAGGGCATCGACGGCGGCGGTGATAATGGCCTGCGCCTGGTCTGGATCGCCCCAGGTGACACGCAGGGTGATCAGACGATGAATCTTCTCCGAGCTCACCGATCCCTGAATCGCCCCAGGCGGCACCGTGATTTGCTGGCCTGCCAGCCGCCGGGTGACCGCCTCGGCCATGACGTCGCCGGTCACGAAGCGGCTGAAGTCGTCGACCAGGTATTGAGTGCTCAGCGCCGCGTAGTAGCGCGGATCGAAGTTCATGCCAGGCGAGTCCGGCAGCGGCGGCACATCGACGACCAGCCCCACGCTAGCCTGATAAAAGGTCAGCGCCGGCCGGCCCCAGGCCAGCACCAGGCTAAATCCTAACACCACCAGGGGTACCAGCACGACAACCCAGGCGTAGCGTCGAATGATGGTCCAGTAGTGGCGAAGTTCCACAAAGTCTCCCGATTTTGGATTGGACTCATAGGGCAAGTTGAAATTCACTCCATACTTGCTGTCTAATCCAAAATCTAAAATCTAAAATCACTACTCACGTATCACACACTGAATGAATTCAGTAAACTGTTGCTTAAACTGATCCACATCGAACCGCGCTGCGTTTTGGCGAATCGTGGCCGGATCGAAGTGGGATAAGTCGAAATGCGCGACGGCGTCAGCCAGGGCCTCGGGGGTCTGCGGCGAGAAGAGGTGGCCGGTGACACCTTCGGTCACAGTGTCCAGGGCGCCGCCGCCAGCGAAAGCGATAACCGGGCGTCCCGCGGCCTGTGCCTCAAGGGGGGCCAGGCCGAAATCCTCCAGGCCGGGAAAGATAAGTGCCTGGCAGCGCGCCAGCGCTTCGCGCACCTCGCCGTCAGCCAGCCAGCCCCGGAACTCGATGTTGGGCTGGGCTAACCGCTCCAGCCGCGCCCGGTCGCGCCCATCGCCGATGATGACCAGTGGCAGGCCAAGTTGGTTAAAGGCCTGGATCGCAATGTCAATGCGCTTGTAGGGGATCAGGCGTGAGATCACCAGAAAATAGTTTTGTGGCTGGGCCTCTTCGGCAAACTGGCGTGTGTCCACGGGCGGGTGAATGACGACCGCTTCACGCCGGTAGTATTTAGCGATGCGCTCCTGGACTGCGCGTGAGATGCCGGCAAAATGATCGACCCGGTCGGCGGCAGCGCGATCCCAGATGCGCAAGTAGTTCAGCAGGAAAGGGAGGATCGGGCGAGCCAGGGTCGCGCCTCCTTCTGAGGCGATATACTCGCGCGTGTTCCAAAGGAAACGCGTCGGTGTAAGGCAATAGCAGAGGTGGGTGGTTTCGGGCGGGGTGATCACCCCGTGACAGAAAGCACTTTTGTTGCTGATGACCAGGTCGAAGCCCGAGAGGTCGAACTGCTCGAAGGCCAGCGGATAAAAGGGAAGAAACCAGAGATGATGCCGTTTCACCAGCGGCCAGCGGTCCAGGAAAGAGGTGCGGATATCCCAGTGCCGGTAGGGGTCAGGCATGGCCGCCGGCCAGAACATGGAGGTGAAGACGGGCGCATCCGGGAACATACTCTTGAGGACTTCGAGCACCCGTTCAGCCCCACCGTACTGATTCAGCCAGTCGTGGACAATGGCAACGCGCACGGATTGCTACCTCGCGGGTTCGGCCGGGCGCCGGCGCCGCCAGCGGAAGAGATTCCCGTACAATTCGCGCATCTGTTCTGGGGTGAGACGCCTCCCGCTCTCAAAGTAGGCTTTCGCCACCTGGCCGATGGCCCACGTCCCTGCGGCGGCGATGCTGGCGGATGCCAGCCAGCCAGGCCCAGGCAGCACTTTGACGGCCTCTCCAGCCAGATAGCGCAGCGCCAGTCCGCCAGCAATGGTGGACAAAAGTTCACGGGCATGGCGGGCGTTGAGTGGCTCATCATAGATGGCCGCCAGGCGCATCACCATCTGCGCCTGGGTCGCCAGGAGTACCGGGAGGTCAAGAACAGGGATCGGCTCAGCGCCGACGAGAGCATTGACAGTCGCCGCGCGCCGGATGACGCTCTCGGCGGCCTGGCGCCGGAAGCGCGGTAGCTCCCGCCCGACGAGGACCGCCAGGTTGGGTTCGGCCGCCAGGATGCGCGGGATGAGGGCTGTGGCGACGTTCTCCTCCGTCCGCGCCGAAATGGGTGTTACAGTTGCGCCAAGCTGTGCCTCGGCCTCGGCGACGATGCGTCCCAGGTCCCGGCTCACCAGGTCGATCTTGTTGAGAGCGACGACGAGAGGTTTGCCCGTCGCCTGTAGCTCTCGAAACAGGTGGATGTCGGCCTGGCGGAGACCGAGGCTGGCATCCAACAGCAAGACCACTGCACTGGCCTCGGCCACGCCCTGGCGGGCGATCTGCCCCCGGTCCACGCCGCCTGCCTCGCCGACGCCAGGGGTGTCAATAAGGGTAATCGGCCCAAGCTGCTCGCGGATGAGCGTCCGCGTCGTTCCCGGCACGGGTGAAACAGGCGAAACCTGGCGACCGGTCAGCAGGTTGAACAGGGTGGACTTGCCCGCGTTGACTGGCCCGACGATGGCGATCCGGGCCTCGGCCTCACGGGCAACCTCGGCCTGCAGCCCTTTCCAATCCAGGGAACGAAGGAGCTCACGCGCCTGGTTGAGCCGGGAGGGGATTTTCAAGGCCATAATGGTGTCTCGGCCTGTCATTCTGAGCGAAGCGAAGAATCTGGTGCACCGAAGAGATGCTTCGCTCCGCTCAGCATGACATGGATAAGTGGTGCAAATGATAGCACGTTCCTCACAAAAAGGCGAATTGACGCTTGCATAAACATCTTGAATGTGCTACAATGAGTCTGTGGTTTTACTGTTTGAATGATATAATGATGATGATCTGGTGATGGATAGTCACCCCGGCCAGTCCGACCCCGCATCCCAGAAGTCCATTGTAGTCGGAACTTAACGACCCAGGCGCTGTCCCGATTACGCATCGGGGCGTTTGTCACGGTCGTTTTTTTTGCCAGTTTATCAGCCCCAGGTGAGCCTCAGGTGCGTGGCA
>JBBITV010000005.1:0-23123 GCA_037440585.1 Chloroflexota bacterium | reverse complement strand
GTCACGCTGGCTGAACCCCAACCTGCTCGACGAATCCAATCCAAAATCTAAAATCCAAAATCTAAAATCGATATGTCATCTCAAACCCATTGCCAATCGGAACCAGAATACTCTCCCAGGCCGGGTGGCTGCGAACGTACGCCGTATACGCCGCCAGCTCGGCGACGTGGGTCAGCGCGTTATCCGAAATCACCAGGGCACCCGGGGCCAGGTGCGGCTCGAGCAGTTGCAGATTGTCTATCTGGTCTTCTTTGCTGGCATCGAAGAAAACAAAATCAAACTCGCCGGCGAGTTTGCGAAGCACGCGATTGGCCTCGCCGATCCTGATGTCGATCAGGCGATCGAGGCCGGCACGCTTGAAATTCTTCCGCGCCAGGTTGACCTTGTTGGAGTCGCGCTCGACCGTGGTGACCTGGCCGCCGTGGTACTGGGCGGCACTCGCCAGCCACAATGTCGAGTAACCGTTGGAGGTACCGATCTCCAGAATACGCCTGGCCCTGGTAGCGCGCACCAGGATGTGCAACAGCCGCCCGGCGTCGCGCGGCACGTTATACATTCCGCCCACCTGCTTCGCGTAAGCCTCCATCTCGACGAACTGGGCCAACAATGCTGGGCCGAGTGGCCGGCTTGTCTTGAGGCTAACCTCTTCGCCCCGCCCAATAGGAACGCTGACGCCGACGAGACTCGGGTGGGCCTGGGCATGGCGGACGTACGCTGCCAGTTCTTCGGTGTGTGAAATGATATTGTCCGCGACGATCAACCCGCCCTCGACGACCTTGGGCAAGACGTTGTCCAGGTACGCAATGTAGTCTGTCTTCTCAGCGTCGATGAAGACGAAGTCGAAAGGGCCTGGCAGGTCGGCGATGAGCTGGTGAGCGTCGCCCAGGTGAATCTGAATGAAACTGCTCAGTCCGGCACGTTGGAAATTGGCAGCCGCTTCAGCCGCCCGGTCCGCCCGGACCTCCAGGGTATCGACGTGACCTCCGGTCGCCTGGGCCGCCAGGGCCAGCCACAGGCCCGAATACCCGCGTGACGTTCCGATCTCGAGAATCCGGCGGTATTTGGCGGCGCGGATCAACAGATTGAGGAAGCGCCCTACTTCCGGCCGCACCGCTCGCATGCGCTGCGCTGGTGGCAACCCCCTGGCGCGCTCGTCGGCATCAAGAGCCTCGAGCTCGCGAAGAACAGACACGGCTTCTCTGCACATAATCCCTGAGTTCCCCTAAGGTCCCCTGCGAGCTTCCGCCAGCTCCCGCAACAACTCTGCGTGGATATGGCCGTTACTCGCCACAATCCGGTCCCTGCCCGGCTGCCACGGTTTGCCATCGAACCCCGTCACCACACCACCGGCCTCTTCGACCAGCAGCGCGCCAGCCGCCCAATCCCACGGCGCCAAGTACATCTCCCAGTAGCCGTCCAGCCGCCCGGCCGCGACGTAGGCCATATCCAGGGAAGCTGCCCCGGCCCGGCGCACCCCCCGTGTCCGAGGCATCAGGCGATTGAACTCGGCCAGATTGTTATCCTTGATGATCGCCCGGGCATAGCTGAAGCCGGTGGCCAGCAACGCGTCCTGGACCCGGCTGGTTTTGGACACGTGCAGCGGACGCCCATTAAGGGTAGCACCTGTCCCTCGTTCAGCGACGAACAACTCGTCACGCAATGGGTCGTAGGTAACCCCCAGGCAGGGCAGACCGTCACGGGAGACTGCCAGCGTGACCGAGAAGAAGGGAAAACCGTGGGCGTAATTGACGGTGCCGTCCAGCGGGTCGATGATCCAGGCATAGAGCGCTGGGCCGTGATTCCCGTGGCCTTCTTCTGAAAGGATGGCGTGTTCGGGAAACTGTTGCCGGATCGTATTGACCAGCAACGCCTCAGAAGCCCGATCGACTTCAGTCACCAGGTCGATGACGCTGCTCTTGTATTCGATGGTGTGCGCCTGTTCATACCCCGCGCGGAGGAGCGCACCCGCCCGGCGGGCCAGATCGATGGCGAAGTCTCTCATATTCTTGATTCTACACCACATGCGGTTGGTTTGCAAAATGCCTCTCGCCCAGGAAAGTGGAATTTGGTGGATCACGCACATTCAAATATACTTTATGTGCCGCTGGTGGTCTCAAAAACGAATTCGAAGGAGGTGGGTCATGGAAGGTATAATTGAAGTGGGTGACAAAGCCCCGGACTTCACCCTGACCAGCCACATGGGTGACAAAGTGACTTTGAGCGAGGTGCTCAAAGACAAGAAGGCCGTGGTCCTGGCTTTCTACGTCCTGGACTTTACGGGCACCGAACAACGTGGCTGAACAGCAGAATTGTCCCGGTTCCGGGACAAAATCAAGCAGTTCCGCCAGGCGAACGCGGAAGTCCTCGCCGTCTCTATCGACAGCCAGTTCTCCCACAAGGCGTTCGCCGAGCAGTTGCGGGTGGATTTTCCGCTCCTCAGCGACGCCAACCGTGAGGTCATCCCCCAGTACGGCGTGACGCGCGCCGAGCAAGCAGGCATCAAGAACGTCGCCAATCGCTCGGTCTTCGTCATTGACCGTGAAGGCACGGTCCGCTACAAATGGCTGACCGAGAACCCGCCGGAGGTGCCGGACGTGCTCATCGGCGATCCGAACCGCCTCAATGCGGGGGGGTGTTTGCTATTCTTAAAAAAATCAAATGGGGCGCGCCCCGGCGGGGGGGGGGGCCGCCGGTGTCAAGCCCGTTGGCGGCCCCACGGGGATGTGTCGCACCTCGTTTGCTTGCCAGCCAGATCATCTCAACAGACTCTAGCGCCTCAATCTGCCGTAACAGCCCCGCACGCTCCCCCGTCTTAAATTTAGCTTAGCCTCTCTCATTAAGCCAGCCCTCTTCCTCACCATTCACCCACTCTAAATGGCAGGCTCTTCCAACCGGCAGGGCCGGATTATTGGGTACTCACTGTAACCTTTTCCTCCCCAAATGACAATTAGTTTATAGGGGATCATCATAGGGGATCAGTCATGGCGAGGCCCGTCTCGCAGAATCACATCTCAGATGGCGAAATGGCTCAACTCCTGCGACAGGCGCAGCATCACGACGCCCTGGTCATCGACCGCATCACCGGACCACCAGGTGTCACCGGCCCTACCAGACCGGGAAAGGAGAGAATGATGAAATCCTCAATCGCATTGCGAGTGGTCATCCTCGTGACCATAATCTTGTGGCTCGCCATGAGCGTCGCCGCCGGTCAGGCCGCGAGCCCGGCAGCGGCTGGACCCGCCCTGTTCGTAGGCCACCTGCGCGCCGGGGTGAACGGCTCCCAGGCGGGTGCCGTGGCCCTCCTAGGCCGTGCCCCGGCCCTGCCGTCTGTTGTGCGGACCGTCGTTGGCCAACCGGTCGAGTTCAGCGTGACGACGGAGGCGGTGTTCTTTGGCACAGGTCACGGCGAGGTGAGCTTCGAGCTCCAGGTGTACACTCTGAACGCCGACGGCAGCCGGCGGCTCCTGCAAGTCGACTACAGTACCGTCGTTCAGGACAACCCCGCGCGCGAGGCAGGCACCCTGTGGGCGCCGGTCAGCTTCGACACGCCGGGCGATTATCCCGTGGTGATCCGGGCCAGCGTGTCCGCCCAGGCCGACGGGGCAGCCCCGGTGGTGGATGCCGCCGAGGTCGCGCTGACCGTGTCGGTGGCCGCGGTCGCCGGGCTGGCCCGGCCGGAGGCTGTCGAACTCGCCCCCGCCGTCTCTGAACGCGCGCCGGCGGCCGGGCTCACGCTGCCGGAGGCCGAAGGCGCAGCCGGGCTAACTGCTACCACGACCCAACTGGCGCCGCTGGCTTTCCCTCGCGTTCACGTCTTCGCCGATGGCCAGGCCGTCGCCGACGACTTCGCGACAAATCAGGTGGTTGGCTTGACCCTGCAACAGGGTCGCCGCAGTCGCGTGGAGATCCGGCCCGAAGGCGTCTGGTACGCAGGCACGAGTCAATCCAGCTTCAGCGCCAGCCTGGACCTGGTGCTCATCGACACCGAAGGGGCACATATCCCGTTCGGTCGGGCCGAGCGGCAGTGGACGCACGTGGGACCGGCGATAGACCAGGGCTCACTGTTTGTCAACGTCCAGTTCTCTGAACGTGGGACCTATCAACTGGTCGCCCGGGTGAGCGTGATGGGACCGGCCGGGGCGATGGACCAGGACGAGATTCGCCTCCAGGTCACCGTCGAGCCGCCGCCCCCCGGCGCAACCGGGTTCATCGGCGGGCGGGTCACGGCTGAGGATACCGGGCGGCCCCAGGCGGATGTGGCGGTCAACGTTCGCCTGGCTGACGGTTCCGGCCCGACTTTGCGCACCCTGACCCGGGCCGACGGGCGATACCTGATTGAGGTCCTACAGGCGGGCCAGTACCTGGTGTGGGTAGCCGATCAACGTGCCTATGCGGGCGAGTATTACCGGGATGCAGCCACATCTGACCAGGCGACACCGGTCACGGTGCGCGCCGGGTGCACGGTCAAGGGCATCGATTTCGCCTTGTCGCCGGTGGGCTCCATCGCGGGCGTGATCCTCAGAGCAGACACGGGCGCCCCGGTCAGCCGGGCGTTCATCACGGTCGGGGTTCCGGGGAACTCGTTTGCGCTGAAAACGAGCAGATCCAACGAAGATGGCACGTACGTGGTCGGACCATTGGCGCCGGGAAGCTACTGGGTGCATGCCATCCCGAGCGACCCTGGTCTGTCAAGACAGTATTTCAGTAATGTGACAACATTGGAGGAGGCCTGGGCCGTCCCGGTGGAAGCCCGTCGACAGACGGCGGGCATCGATTTCATCCTGGCTCCACGGGGGGACACGACGCGCGGAATGATCGTCGGCCGGGTCATGCAGGAACTTAAGCCCGGCCAGACCGAACCTGACCCGTTCCCCGGAATCGAGGTCGAGGCCATTGGAGAAAGTACACCGTTCTCAGCGAATAACTGGACCGTGTCCCAGGCAGACGGCAGCTTTCTGTTAGAGAATCTGCTGCCCGACCGTTACGGCGTCCGGGCTCACGACCCTCTCCGGCTTGGGATCGCCGAGTGTTACAACCACGTCATTTGTGGGCAGGGGAAGACGACCCTCATCGTCGTTGAGCCGGGCCAGGTTGTCACCGGGATCGATTTCAGCCTGCCGTCCCGGCCTGAGGGACCCGTGGGGACGATTGCCGGTCGGGTCCGAGTGGCCGAGCAGCCCGGCGTGATTAGCCGGCCGCTGAGTGCACTCGCGGTACGGGCCAATGCGGTCAATCCAAGTGGCCGCCCATGGCAGCGATACGCCATCACCGATCGCAACGGGAACTATCAGATGGATTTGCTGGAGCCGGGAAGTTATCTTATCTATGCTGAAGATGGCGCTCTAGGGCAATTCGCAACTCAGTATTATCCCAACGCGGCTACGGCCGAGCAGGCCACGTCGGTAACGGTCCTGCCTAACCAGACGACGAGCGGTATCGATTTTGCCCTGTGGCTGACCGATGCGCCTACCCAAGGCTCGATCTCAGGCCGGATCACAGCTGAGCCACCGGCAGGTGAGACCCAACAAATCCCTCTGGCGGGCATGGTAGTCAAAGCCTTTGAGGAGAACGGCCACGAGCTGACCCGCATAACCGTGACCGAAGCCGATGGGACCTATCACATCAACCGTCTGACGTTCGGCGGCTACTATGTTCGGGCAAGCGATCCGAACGGGGCATACGTGACTGAGTATTACTCGGAGTGGTCCGATTCCGCTACGACGATCCGCCAGGCCTCTCGCGTGATGGTACCACGCGGCCAGGCGGTGGGCAACATTGATATCGCTCTGGCTCGAGCGAGCGGTGTACCGTAGGATATTGTCCTGAAAGCGGACAACCCGACATCGCTGGCCCTATCAGGGCCGGAAAGGAAGGACTGAGATGAAGTCTTCAATCGTATCACGAGTGGCCATCCTGGCGATCGTGGTGGTGTGGCTCGGGATGGGCGTCGAAGCCGGCCAGGCTGTGAGCCTGGCATCTGTGGGCCGCGCTCTGCTCGTGGGCCATCTGCGGGTCGGAATGAACGGTTCGCAAGCGGGGGCCATGGCCGTCCTGGGCGGCTCGACCAGCCTGCCGCCAGTCGTGCAGACGGCGGCAGGCCAACCGCTAGAGTTCAACGTGACGACGGAGGCGGTGTTCTTCGGTGCCGGCCACGGCGAGGCGAGCTTCGAGCTCAAGGTGTACACTCTGAACGCCGACGGCAGCCGCCGGCTTCTCCAAATTGACCGCAACGTGGTCGCGCAGGATGGCCCTGGTCACGAGCCGGGCACGCTGTGGGCCACGGTGAGCTTCGATACGCCGGGGGAGCATCCTGTGGTGATCTGGGCCAGCGCCTCCGCCCAGGCCGACGGGGCGGTGCCAGTTGTGGACGCCCACGAAGTCACGCTGACGGTCTCGGTAGCTGGGCTGGACGCCGATATTCGATCGCAGCCCACCGGCTGGACAATCGACCCCCCTAACCCCCCACACCTGGCGGGAACACGCGCCGCAGGCTCTGACACCCCCCCGGATTGGGGGGACGGGGGGGCGGGACCCAGCCAACTGGAGGCCGACACTGCTGCCGAGCCCACGCCCACCACCACACAACTCGCGCCGCTGGCGTTTCCCCGCGTCCACGTCTTCGCCGATGGGCGCGCCGCCGCCGAGACCTTCCCCGCGAGTGAGATCGCGGAATTGACCCTGCAACAGGGGCGTCGCGGCCGGCTGGAGGTTCAGCCCGAAGGGGTGTGGTATGACGGGGCCGGGGAAGGCACTGTCAAAGCTGTCCTGGACGTGGCGTTCATCAACGACGACGGGGTGCGCATCCCCCAGGGCCGGGTGGAGCGCCAGTGGACCCACGTGGGACCGGCGGTGGACCACAGCCCGCTGTTCGTCAACCTCCAGTTCTCTGAGCCGGGCACCTATCAGCTCGTCGCCCAGGTCATGATCACCGGCCCAGGCGGGGCCACCGACCAGGACGAGACCCGCCTGTCGGTCAAGGTCGAGCCGCCGCCACCCGGCACAACCGGGTTCATCGGTGGGCGGGTGGTGGCCGAGGACACCGGGCGGCCGCTATCCGACGTGGCGGTCAACGTCCGCCTGGCCAATGGCTTCGGTCCGATCCGGAATACGCTGACCCGCGCCGACGGGCGCTACCTGGTGGAAGTCTTGCAGGCGGGCCAGTACCTGGTCTGGGTCACCGACCAGCGCGCCTATGCCGGCGAGTATTACCAGGATGCGGCCACGTCCGACCAGGCGACGCCGGTCACGGTGCAGGCCGGGCGGACGGTCAAGGGCATCGACTTCGCGCTGGCGCCGGTGGGCTCTATCGCGGGCGTGGTCCTCAGAGCGGACACGGGTGCGCCGGTCAGCCAGGCACTCATCGCGGTCGGGACGCCGGGCAACTCGCTGACCCTGAAGACGAGTCATTCCAAGGAGGATGGGACCTACCAGGTAGGGCCATTGCCGCCAGGGACCTACTGGGTGTATGTATCACCGGGCGATCCCACCCTGTCGGGGCAGTACTTCAGCAACGTCGCCACGCGGGCTGAGGCCTGGCCCGTCCCGGTGGAAGCCCGGCGCCAGACGGCGGGCATCGACTTCATCCTGGCTGCAAGAGCCGTGGTGCCAGGGCACGGCAGCATTGCCGGCCGGGTTACCGTCGAGCTTCAGCCTGGAGAGACAGAACCCAGACCCTTTGAGGGCATGAGAGTGTCGGCCGAAAACCTGGAGGACTTCCGTAAGTGGTGTTGGGCGGATACAGGGCCGGATGGCAGTTTCCGCATCGACAATCTCCCGGTTGGCAACTACCGCGTCTTCGCATACGATCCCCTGCGCCAGGGCTTGTATGAGTACTACAATCACGTGTTGAATCCGCGTGCGCCTACGCCCGTCCGCGTCACCGAGGGTGAGACGACGTCGGGCATCGACTTCAGCCTGCCCCCCAGGCCCACCGCCCCGGGCGCGATCACCGGTCGGGTGATGGTGGCCGGGCAACCGGGCCTGGCGCCTCAGCCACTCAACCTACAAGTAAACCTCGAGCCCATCAATCCGAGTGGGCGGCCCTGGCGTCGTATCACCCAAACGGGCGCAGACGGAACTTTCAGCGTAGAACTGTTGGATCCCGGCGCCTATCGTGTCTATACCGTGGACCCGGTCGCCCAGTTCGCCACCCAGTACTTCGATCACGCTACGACTCCCGAGGCGGCCACGCCGGCGATTGTGACCGGAAACCAGACGACGCCGGGCATCAACTTCGATCTCCTGATCAATGCGAGTGCTACACACCTGGGCTCCATTTCAGGGCGGATCACGGCTGAGCCTCCCCCCGGTGAAACCCAACCGATCCCGCTGCCCGGCATGGTGGTCGAAGGCTTTGAGCAACATGGGCACAAGCTGACCTTCTGGGCAGTGACCGGGGCCGATGGGACCTACCGTCTGGATCACCTCATGAGTGGCAGCTATCTCGTCCGGGCGCGGGATCCCAACGGCGTATACATGGCCGAGTATTACTCGGAGCGGACCGATCACGCCATCACTCCCTACCAGGCTACGGAAGTCCACGTGCGTGGAAGTGCGGTCACCGGCATTGACATCGCGCTGGCTCCAGCGAGCGGTGGGCCGTAGACGCCCGCGTGATTGGGCTGGATGAAAAGCAAACGGGGGGAGGACGAGCCTTCCCCCCGTAGCTTACATTACTATCCGGCGCGTCTTGTTGTGAGGGCTCTCCTCACTCCACCCCTGGCCCGCCCCTCTGCCCACCCGAGCCATGCAACTCAATCTCACACCGGGAGGTCTCCATGTCAGCCAGAAGAGCAACCTGGAGGACATTTGCCCCTATACTGGTCTTAGCTTCGGCCCTGGTCCTTTTAGGAAGCCCGATATTCCTCTTTGCCCAACCAGGCGCCGGTAGGCCCCTTACCGTAGCAGGAACTCAGAGTGACCTCGCCCCTGTCCCGGCCCCGGCCAGCCGCCGTTTCTGGGATACCCCTCCCCGGTCCGGCGTGACCACCTTCTTCGGCGACCGCCAAGTCACCTGGCCGGGCCGGGATGACCAGATCAGAGTAATCATCCAACTGGCCGATCCGCCGGTTGCGGCTTACCGCTCTCGCCTCCAGACATCCTCACCACGCCTTGCCGAGGCAGAGCAGAACCAGGTCAGAGCCTATGCTGAGGTACTACAGATGCACCAGCAGCAGGTCATCAAGAGCATCCAGCAGCAGGGGATCGCCGTTGAAGTCCGTCGCCGGTACAGCTATCTCTTCAACGGCCTGGCGGTCTCGACCAAGCTGGGGAATGCCGAACGCATCGAGCAACTACCCCAGGTGAAAGCCGTCTACCCGGACTATGAACGCCGTGCCACGCTGGACGAGAGTGTACCCCTGATCGGCGCCCCACAAGTATGGCAAATGAAAGATGCCCGTGGGCAAGCTGTAACCGGCCAGGGGATACGGGTGGCGATCATCGACACCGGGATCGACTACACCCACCCGGACCTGGGCGGTGACTTTGGACCCGGCTACAAAGTCGTCGGCGGGTACGATTTCGCCAACGACGATGCCGACCCGATGGACGACCACGGGCACGGGACGCACGTGGCGGGCATCGTCGCCGCCAACGGGCGACTCAAGGGCGTCGCGCCCGATGCGCAACTGCTGGCCTACAAAGTGTTGAACGCGCAAGGTGGTGGCTCCCTCTCAGACATCATCGCCGCTATCGAGCAGGCCGCGAATCCAGATGGCGACCCCACCACCGACGATGCCGTGGACGTGGTCAACCTGAGCCTGGGCGGCCCCGGCGACCCGGACGACCCCGATAGCCAGGCGGTGGATGCCGCCGTCGACCTGGGCGTCGTGGTGGTGGTGGCGGCCGGCAACGATGGGCCGGGTTATCAAAGCGTAGGCGCGCCGGGTGTCGCGCGTAAGGCGCTAACTGTGGGCGCTTCAGACAAGACCGATCACCTGGCCGCCTTCAGCTCGCGTGGCCCGATCCACAAGTCCTGGGCGATCAAACCCGACGTGGTAGCCCCTGGCGTGATGATTACCTCCACCGTTCCAGTGACCGGCGAATTGGGCGCTCCCAGCCGTTACAGGAGCCTGCGGGGCACCAGCATGGCAACGCCTCATGTCGCCGGGAGTGCCGCCCTGCTCAAGCAGCTCCATCCCACGTGGACGCCCCTGGACATCAAGGCCGCCTTGATGAACACGGCGGAAGACCTGGGCGTGGGGGTCTACGACCAGGGCGCAGGCCGGATTCAGGTGGATCGGGCGGCAATGACTCCCTTGCTTGTTGCTCCGGGGAGCCTGAGCTTCGGCCTGCCGCTGCTGACGGGCCACAACCCCGCGACGGCCACGCTCACCGTGACCAACGTCAGCGCCCAGGTGCTCACCGCCACCGCTTCCGTGACCACGGTGTTGTGGTCTCAAGCGGGTCTGGAACACCCACTGGAGCGCCCGGTTGCGTACCCCTATGCCCGGCTCAATGTGTCCACCCTGACCCTCGAGCCGGGGCTCTCTACTACGGTGGCGGTTACCCTGACCGTCTCCGACGAGGCACCCGGTGGCTACTACGAAGGGCGGGTGACGCTGCGTACGGAGGATGAGAAATCGATGGTGGCGGTGCCTTTTGCCTTCGCCGTGCTTTCCCAGGTGACCATCCACGTCCTGGACGAGTACGGCGAGGAGTGGATCAATCCGCGAGAAGGCCACTGGGATGCGCCGTCCAATGTTGTCTACCTCAGGAGAATGCCTGAGGCGGATGTCCTGATAAGCAACACGTCAGGTGACCAGAAAGTACCTACCACGTTGTATGTACCTGGCGGCGACTACAACGTCTACGTCATGGGCCGGCTGGGGCACTATGATCACCTCATCTCCCCAGGGTTAGTTCCGCGTTGGCCTTTTGCGCTAGCCCAATCTATCTTCGTGCCAAGAAACGGCGTTCAAGATTTCTACCTGTCCGTCACCGATACCCGCGCCTATACCCTGGATACAACCACTGTTGAGGGCTTGCCGCTGGCGGTTGGGTGGTGGCTCGTCAGCTACAACCGCCCCTATAAGAACGAAACGCTTGGCACAGGCGCTGGATCCGGGAGCAGCCCTGGTCACCTCTTGCCGCTGGCGCAGTTTCCGACGAGTCTCACCTTTCTGCTGGCCGATACCTTGCCCGGAGACAGCTTTACAATGGTGATTGAAGGTTACGGCTACTCTCCACATTACTACCGTTTTCGGACCCTCAACGCGTCCCGATTGACCGTCGAAGGTACGCCGCCCGCCTTCGATTACCGATACGATGCGGACGAGGCGTATTACCTGGCCTGGGACTACGCCCGGTTGGACGCCAATACACCGAAGACCTTCAGCTACAAGGCCAATGAAGTCTCTCGATACGACGTTAGATACGAGTCACCGGGCCCGGTCAACGATCCTTGGTTGGAGTACAACACATACATGTCAAGCGGCGATGCCATGCATTACCTGCCAGACCCAATTGCATTTGTTCTTCCTCTGGCCGCTGGGCTGCAACGGACGCTCTACGTACGCGGCCCCTTTGCCTACACGTACTTCGCCGACCACGTCAACAACGACCGTATGTTCCACAAAGAATTCTATGTCCCGGATTGGACCAGGACCTACACGGCGACTACTGACCTATACGTTGTGGTGCCTAACCCAGACAGTGTATTGCCGTTGTCCACGGAGAACAGACGCCTTGTCTTGGGTGCCGGGCCCCTCTGGCCGCGGGTCACTTTCGATAACACGGCCTTCGCCATCCGAGTACGGCACCCGATTCTCTCCGGCGTCCAGGGCGAGATGGCTTACTTGACGAACGACCCTACTATCAAAGTCTTGCGAGATAGCGTGACGGTGTATACGCGCAAGCTGGCGGAATCCATCATATTGCCCTATCCCATGCGAATTATCCCCATCGACAAGGCTGGGGCCTACCAAGTAACCATTACTCAGACTTCCCAGAGCGCCATTTCCTGGGAGAACTCCATTCACGCAGGCTTCACCCTGCCTGCCCCAGACATGAACCCACCCGTTGTAACAGATTTCCAGATGCCCCAACGCTTTTCCCCAGGCCAGCCGATCACAGTCACCATGACCGTTACAGACGCTCAGAGCGGGATCAGGAGCGTCGAAATGCGGTACAGCGCCAACAATGGGCATAACTGGATACCCCTGACGGCGACGCCTGTCGGAAACACGTATGTGGCTCAAATTGGCACGACGACCGCGCCCACCATTTCCCTGGCATTTACGGTGACCGACCACATGGGGAACTACCTGGCATACATGACGATGGGCGCAGCGCTACGGGAGATTCCGGTGACTTTGGCAGTGAGCCTGACGCCGGACCACATTCCCCTCACGGACATGCCGCTCACGGTGCATATCTCGGGCACCTTACGAGACGGGAACGGTGAACCGCTGTCCAAAGCTGCTTTCCCTATCCCCTTCTATGTGAACAATCAATTCGTAGGCTACATCCGGGACCTAGTCCAGCGGGAGGCATATACCTTTGAAACGGGGACCATCGATTTCGACTGGACCTTGGTGCCCACGGAGCTTGCCAGCAAGCACGGCTCCCTCCCGGTCAAGTTCGTCTTCGATCTGGGGACCTACGCGCGCCAGGAAGTGGCCGTGCCGCTCGACTTCCGTGAAGCACGACGAATCTACTTGCCGCTAGTGTTGAGATGAGCTATCAGCTATCAGCCAAGGTCACTGCTCATCCAGGTCATTCTGTCAACGAATATCCAACGAATAAACGAATGAAACGCCAGCCGAAGTCCATTCGTTTATTCGTTTCCCATTCGTTGACAGGAGAGGTTGAGCAGTTACCAGCCAAGGAGGAGAGTCTTGAACATGAAAAGAGTGAGCCTCGCGATCCTGGGAGCGATCTCAGCCCTATCTATCCTGGCGTTAGCCGCCTTAGCCCAGCGCACTATTGACCTGGCGCTAACACCCGCCGATCTGACGGTCATCGGGGCGAACAATGGTGACAATGTCGGTTATGCGGTTGCAACCGGAGACATCAACGGCGATGGAGTGCACGACCTGATCATTGGCGCCCCATTTGCCGATACGGCTGGCGGGGTGAATGCTGGGAAAGTCTACGTCATCTATGGGCGTAGGAACCTGCCCTCTTCCATCGACCTGTCCACCACTCCTCCCACCTTCACCGTCTCCGGACCCACTGGCGGTGAACTCTCAGGCTTCCGTGTGGCCACAGGAGACATCAATGGTGATGGCATCGACGACCTGGTCATGGGCGCGCCTCTCGCAGCTCCGGCCGGGAGACGGCTGGCCGGAAAGGTCTATGTTGTCTTTGGCGGCAGCACCCTCCCCGCCATCAATCTGACCGTTCTAGGTCGGTCCGCTTCGGATGTACTGGGCGTTGCCGTCGCGGTCGGCGACCTGAACGGCGATGGCGTGGGCGACCTGATCATGAGCGCTCCCGGCGCTGAGCCGATCATCGGGCACATCTATGTGGTCTATGGAAGCCACAACTGGCCGTCGACCATCGACTTGGCCACCACGCCCACCGACCTGACCATCAGCGCTGCGTCTATCTCCAGTGAGTTCGCCAAATCCATCGCCACGGGGGACATGAGCGGTGATGGCATCGACGACCTCATGGTTGGGGCTCCCTTTGTAAACCCAGGCGGTCAACTGTATGTTATTCACGGGCGACGTACTCTGCCCGCCACGATTGACCTTGCGACGACCCCTGCCGATCTAACCGTTATCAGCCGTGAAGACCATTTTTCCCTTGGGGAATCCATCGCTACCGGCGACATCAATGGCGACGGCATAAGCGACCTGGTTGCCGGAGCACGTCGCCCCGGTCCCACACTCACTACGGGGAGTGGCTACACCTACGTCATCTATGGCAGCAACACACTTTCCCCGACCATCAACCTGGGCACCACCCCGGCCAACCTGACTTTAATCGGCCGGGAATTCTACGATTCGAGCCGGTGGACGGTTGGCGCAGGGGATGTCACCGGCGATGGGATTGATGATCTCATCGCCGGCGTTCCGGGAGCGAGCGCGTCTACGGGCGCGGCGTATGCGGGAGAGACCTACGTCGTCTTCGGCGGAGCCGGATTGCCGGCCACGATCAACTTGAATACCACCCAGGCCGATCTGACCGTGATCGGTCAAGACCTCTACGATTACTCCGGCTGGGCCGTCGCCACCGGTGACATCAATAGCGATGGAATTGGCGACCTCATCATTGGGGCAAGTCGCGCCTCCCCCAAGGGCAGAACTGAGGCGGGGCGGACCTACGTCATCTTCGGCCAGGCTCCGGCGACCTCAACTCCGACCCCAACCGTATCCCCATCCTCCACGCTCACCTCAACACCTCTGCCTACGATGACCACCACAGCAACGCACACCCCAACCTCGACTCCCACTCCAACCCATAACGCAACCCTGACGCCCAGCCCGACATTGACAGATACTCCGACTCCCACAACCACGCCGACGAGCACCCCTACAGTTGCCCCTTCCGATATGCCAACCTCTACTCCCACCCACACAGTCACATCGACGCATGTTCCAACCATTGCAGCTACCGACATGCCGACATCGACCAACACCCCTACCGCTACGGCTACCGACACACTGACCTCTACTCCCACGCGCACAGACACATCAACGAGCAGCCCTACCGCTACGGCTACCAACGCGCGGACCTCTACGCCCACCTACACTGTCACATCAACCAGCACTCCAACCACTGTGGCTACCGACATGCCTACTCCTACTCCTACTCACACAACCAGCCCGAGGAGCACACCTACTGCCACGGCCACGGACATACCCACCTCCACCCCATCCCCAACTCCGACGATGGCCAGCCACGAGTCTTTAGGGACCCGGATCGGTTTGCCAGCCATTGATGCTGGGAACGGCTGGCGGACCACGATCTACGTTCAGAATGCCGGGCGTTTTCCCGCCAAGGCGATCCTGGACCTCTACGCCGCACCAGGTCAGGAGCACTCCTTGATCGAAGGGGCGACTATCAGGACACTATGTTCCGATACACTCGAGCCGGGTAGACCCTGGGCATGGCAAAATGACGCTTTCCCACCTGGCACTTTCTCAGCTATCGTCTACTCCGTAAACCCCGGCAGCGAGGACGCAACCTGTGGGACCGGAGGTGATGGCACTCGCCGCCCAGGCCAACCGCTGGCAGTCGTCGTCGATCGACAGCGGACGAGTGGAGGCGGAGCAACGCCTGTCTCTGACGCTTACACAGGAATCTACCAGTGGGGAGCGTTCAATCCTGAGTCTGGAGGGTACACTTATTACACCCCCCAGGTTACGACAGGCTACGAGGGACAGGAGACTACGCTGATCCTGCAGAACATGGGGGATGAATCCACTGCCGTGAAAGTGGGGTATAAACCGCGCGCGGATGCTTCCGCACCGATCACCCAGGTGTTGCCAACCCTGGCTCCTGGAGAATCCATCCGCGTGGACCCCAATCAGGTTGTGAATCCACCTTTCCTGGGCGCGGCCCGGGTCCAGGCGAGCCAGCCCCTGGCTGTGGTGGTGGACCACTGGGCAGGCCACGGCAGCCAACTGATGACCCACAAAGGGATGCCTGAACCCTCCGGTGCCTCAACTTATCATGCTCACTTGATTGTGCGCGGGCATAACTTGAGCATGATCAACCCTGGCTGGGATGCTGATGTTTGGGTGCAAAACGCCAGCGCCGTGGTCACCACGACGGCGCAGATCTCCTTCCAGCGCCTTTCTGGAGAAACGATCGCGTCTCATACCCAATCGCTCTCCCCGACGGGTAGTTGGAATTTCCCCCTTCGAGACGACTCCAGTTTGCCTGCTCGCTTCCAGGGTACGGCCCGCATCGAGAACGCGCTGCCGGTGGTAAACTTGCTGAACGGAGCCATTGGACAAGGAGCGAGTTACAACCCTATGGCGACCGGCGGAGAGGTCGTGGCTCTGCCGTGGATCACGAAAGGAACGCCAGGCCATTCGGTCATCGCCATCCAGAACCTCAACCCCAATCCCGGCGAGACAAACTTCCGGCTTGAAATCTACGATAAAAAGGGCCTGCTCGACTGGCAGGAAGGGAGCCTGGCGGCAGGGCAGACCTGGACGAGTAACCTGGTGGAATGGGGCTACGTCCTCCCAGGCGCTGTATTCTCCGCCCTGGTGCGTGCGACCGCGAGCACCCAGGCCGGAGACCCCAACCTGGCTGCTATCGTAGCGCAGCTCTACTATGCCTCAGATCGAGGGGATATGTCCCGCGCTTACGAAGGTGTTCTCCTTCCAAAGGGGGCGGCCAGGACCTGGTCGGTATACTTGCCTTTAGTCAGTCGCTCATACCCTTCATTTAAGGCTGAGCTACGTACCGATCAGGCCGTATACCGACCACAGGAGCCAGTTCACGTTACTCTGAGGGCCACCAATACCAACGCATTCACCTACACCATGTTGCTGGCGGGACTCGGTTACGATGTTTGGATCGAGAATCCAAATGGTGAAGTGATCTGGCGGATGCCGTGTGAGCAACCTCAAGAGGTTTGGGATTTGACCTTAGCGCCTGGGCAGAGCAGAGATTTTGCAGGGGCCTGCCTGACTTGGGGGCGCGAAAGCGGTAACTATCCCGCTCCGGGCGCGTATCGCCTTCAAGGGTATCTGACGCCCGCTCCAGGGGCTGGGGCAGGGCCAATTCGGGCTAAGACCACAATTATCCTCATCCAGTCAAATCGCTGACAAAGGAGCAACACATTGCTGGGCGATAGGATTGCTAGATACCATCTCCCAGAAAATTGCCCGCAGGTCTAGATGAATGTATTGGCGACCATTACGTTGTTGCCCTGGGCATCGCATATCTTCTGGTAGGTCTCTATTATGACCCGCGAGCCATTGTCGCACCTGTCCGGCCGCAAGGCCCGACCCACTCGACCTTCCGGTAAATGGTGCTTTGGTTAGCATCGTCCCCTACGTTGTAGCCATGAGCGGTCGTTGTCCTGAAGGACGGGTCCCCAGGTACGCAGCCGTGGGCCAACAAACAGGGGCCATTCAGCACGAATGGCCCCTGTTTGCATTAGGGATGCCGCCAGCCGGGCTCTGTTTAATGCTTGTTCGTAGTGGGCGATTGATCGCTCCAAAAGCGCACTGAAGTGCGCACTACGAACCCAGAGTGTGTTCTCCTGAGCCTGATCCTGCTCGCTGCCGGCCGGGCGTCCCACGCCGTGGCGCGCCAGCCAGAGTTGCAACCCCATCTCCCGGGGCACGTCTAGCTTAGAGCGGATCGCTTGCACGTGGTCCTTCACCGTGCGTTCGGTGATGTGGAGTGTATCGCTCTGTTTGTCCCCCAGCTAGATTTATGCTATGATTGTCCCATCATCTGCATGAACAACTCGGCCTGCTTCGTCGGGTCTTTACCGCCCCTGAGAGCTAGACGTTGAAATAATGCAAGGAGGCTTCCGCCAGGACCTATGAAGAACATCTGCGTCCTCGGTACCGGCTACGTCGGCCTGGTGACCGGCACGTGCTTTGCCGACCTGGGTAACCAAGTCACCTGCGTGGATATTGACGAGGGCAAGATCCGGAAGCTGAATAGCGGAACCATGCCCATTTATGAGCCCGGCCTGGAGGAAATGGTCAAGCGCAACTATCAGGCGGGTCGTCTGCGCTTCACGACCTCGTATCCTGAGGCGATTGGCCCGGCCGAGTTCGTGTTCATCGCCGTCGACACACCGTCTGGCAGCGAGGGTGAGGCGGACCTCAAGTACATACGTTCCGCGGCTGAGGGCCTCGCCGAGGTCATGGAGCATCCACTGATCATCGTCAACAAAAGCACAGTCCCGATTGGCACCGGCGACTTCGTGGCTGACATGGTGCGGCGCAAGTTGAAGAGAGATATCTCCTTCTCGGTGGTCTCCAATCCGGAGTTTCTGCGTGAAGGCTCAGCGGTGTATGACTTCCTGAATCCGGACCGCGTCGTCCTGGGCTCTACCGATCCGGAGGCCGCGGAGAAGGTGGCCCAACTCTACCTGCCGCTGCGCACCCGCATCATCATCACCGACCTGCGCACGGCGGAGATGATCAAGTACGCCTCCAATGCTTTTCTGGCGACGCGCATTTCGTTTATTAACGAGATCGCGTCGATGTGCGAGCGCTTAGGCGCCGATATCAAAGAAGTCGCCGCGGGGATGGGCTACGATAAGCGTATTGGCCACGCCTTCCTGGATGCCGGCCTTGGATACGGAGGCTCATGTTTTGAAGGTCAAGAAACAGTATTTGCCCTCAACAGCCCGAACATGGCAGCGGAATCACTCGAGGCGCTTTTCGCCAATGCCGGTGAACCGTTTCAAGGTGATATGGTGCAGGTGGTTACGCCATCCAATCGACGTGTACTGGCCTTTGACCTGGAAACCGGTCAGCCCACGCTTGCCGAGGTAAAGGCGGTCACGCGACGCCCGTATATGGGAACGATGGTAAAACTCGTCACCAGCATGGGCCGCTCACTGAGAGTGACCGCCGACCACCCGGTCGTCCTGCATACTGAGAACGGCTTCGAGATTCTACCCGCTGCTGCCGTCGCGCCCGGCGATCAACTGATGGCGCTCTGCGACTTGCCATCGGTCGAACAAGTCACGGCTTTGAACTTGATCCAATTACTGCGGGACACAGATTTGGAGGCCGACGTCCACGTCGCTCCTACTGATCAATCCTTCACCGAGCAATATGCGCAATTCGCTGCGCATATTCCGCCGGAAATGCTGCGGCATCCCCACGAGGTCAAACGGCATAATCGCATGCCCTTGCGTATCTTCCGCCACCTGATAGAGCTTGGTGTGCTGCATGTGCCTGCCGGAAAACTCCAGCTCTACACAGCTAAAGGCGCAGCTACTAAGATAAATGCTGTGATCCCCGTGGATGCTGACCTTTTGCGATTATGTGGCTACTACCTGGCTGAGGGCTATATTAGCCTTGGTCCTGGGCGGGCGGGCGCTGTGCGAGAGCGCGTGGGCTTCAGTTTTGGTGAACACGAAGAAGAATACATCGCCGATGTACAACGCATTCTCGGGCGCTGGGGCCTCAAATTCATCGAGCGCCGTAGCACCAACGCTGCAAGCACCATTGTCTCTTCGCGCATCTTCGCGTGGCTCCTGCGCGACGTGCTGAGATGTGGCACGCGCTCGGATAACAAAGGGCTACCGCGCCTGGCTTTCAATGTGCCGCATGACCTACGATATGAACTTCTCCGTGGAGCGTTCAGTGGTGACGGTGCGGTGACAACAGTACAGAGTGGCAAGAACCTCATGCTGGAGTACGCCACCGTGAGCAAGTCGCTGGCCGACGGCATGGCTGTGCTGTTGCAGACCCTTGGCATAGTCCCATCGATTCGTACCCGATGGATGAACAAATCCAGGCAGGCGGCCTACATTCTGCGGGTGAGTGGCTATGCCCAGTTGGCTACCCTTCAAGACGTTTTTGGCGAAAAACGGCACGCGCAAATCGCTGCATTGCTGGCCGGCTATAAACGACACATCCGGCAGCGGGGCTTTTCCAAGCAGGAGACGTATGCTGTGCTCACCGTGCAGTCAGTGGAGTACGAAGACGTGGAGACCACTGTGTACAGCCTGGAGACCAGCACGGGAACGCTGATTGCTTCGTCAGGGCTTATCTGTCACAATTGTTTCCCTAAGGACGTGAAAGCCCTCGAATACATGGCCTCCATCCATGGCTGCCACCCCCAACTTCTACGGGCCGTCATGGAAATCAATCGCGACCAACGCCGCCAGGTGGTGCAGAAGCTGCGTAGCGTGCTCGGTTCGCTGCGCGATCGCACCATCGGCATCCTGGGCCTCTCGTTCAAGCCGAACACCGACGACATGCGCGAAGCGCCAGCGGTAGAAATCATCCACCTGCTTCAGAACGAAGGGGCTCACATACGCGCCTACGATCCGGTCGCCATGGACAACGCCCGCCGTATCCTCCGCGAGGTCACCCTCTGCGAGGATCCTTACGTTGTAGCCGAAGGTTGTGATGCACTGCTCATCACGACCGAGTGGAACGAATTCAAACACCTCAATCTTACACGCATCAAGGAACTCATGCGCCAGCCCGTCATCATTGATGGCCGCAACGTCTATGACCCTGAGACGGTGCAAGCGTTAGGGTTCACCTACCGGGGAATCGGACGAGGATACTGATCAATGACCAAATCCCAAATCCCAATGACCAAACGTTTTTGGGCAATACCGCAAAACTCGCTTTGTCATGCTGAGCGGAGCGAAGCATCTCGGCCTTACAATGAAAGTCTCGGCGCAAGGGAGCAGAGACCCTTCGCTCCGCTCAGGGTGACATAGCAAGTTTTGCGGTACTGCGTTTTTGGGATTTGGGATTTAGGATTTGGGATTTGGTCATTTTCCATAAGGAAGGACAGCATGGCACAAGATGGAGTCACGTACACCCGCCTGGACAACGGCTTGACCGTTATCCTGAAAGAGAATCACAACGCCCCGGTCGCCAGTTTCTGGGCCTGGTACCGCGTCGGCAGCCGCAATGAGATCTCCGGTATCACCGGCATCTCCCACTGGGTGGAGCACATGCTCTTCAAGGGCACCCCGACCTTCCCCAAGGGTACGCTGGACCGCGAGATCTCACGCAACGGCGGCACCTGGAATGGGTTTACCTGGCTCGATTACACCACCTATTTCGAGACGCTGCCGGCTGATCGTTTCGACCTGGGGCTGCGCATAGAAGCTGACCGTATGGTCAACTCCCTGTTCATTCCCGAGGAAGTAGACTCGGAGCGAACGGTGATCATTGCCGAGCGTGAGGGCAACGAGAACCACCCGACCTGGCTATTGAGCGAAGAGGTGCAGGCGGCTGCTTTCCGTGTCCATCCATACCACCACGAAGTGATCGGTGACAAATGTGACCTGCAGACCATGACCCGCGAGCAGCTCTGGCAACACTACAAGACATATTACGCGCCCAATAATGCAGTTGTTGTCGCCTGTGGGGACTTCCAAACAGCGCAAGTGAGGGATCGCATCGGCCAGCTCTTTGGCGAGATTCCTCACGGGCCGCCGGTCCCGGACGTGCCCTTTGTCGAGCCAGGGCAACGCGGCGAGCGCCGGGTGTCTGTCACCGGACCGGGCGCGACCGCCTATCTGCAGATGGCCTTCCACGTCCCTGATGCAAAACACCCGGACATCTTCCCCCTCATCGTCCTGGACACCATCCTGGGCGGCGCGCAATCGCTGACCCTGTTCGGCGGCTCGCCGCCCAGCCGGAGTTCACGCCTCTATAAGGCCCTCGTCGAAACCGAGTTGGCAACCGGGGTCTACAGCAACCTGGGACTGACCATCGACCCGTTCCTCTTCCTCTTCGGCGCTACGGTGCGCACCGGGCGTTCCCTGGCCGAAGTCGAGGCCGCCTTGTGGACCGAGCTACAACGGGCCGTGCGGGAGCGGGTGACGCCCGAAGAAGTGGCTAAGGCGGTGAAACAGACCCAGGCCCAATTCGCCTACTCCGGCGAGAGCGTCACCAACCAGGCGTTCTGGCTGGGCATGACCGAGCTTGTCACCGGTTCCTTCACCTGGTTCGGCCAATACCTGGACCGGGTGGCCGCCGTCACTGCCGAGAACATCCAGCGCGTCGCCGCCACGTATCTAACCGAGACAAATCGCATCGTGGGCTGGTACGTACCCGAGAACGAGGGAGCGAAATGACCTTAGCGACGCTTTCCATACCCGGACCCGAAACGATTACCCGGCGCGTTCTGAGCAATAGCAGCATAGCCCTGGCCCGCGAGAACTTCTCGGCCCGATCGGTGATCATTGCCGGCTACCTGCAAGTCGGGAGCCTGGACGAGCTGGCCGACAAAGCCGGTCTGGCTGCCTTCACCGCAGCCATGCTATCCCGGGGCACACTCCATCGGACGTTCAGCGAAATCAACGAGACGATCGAGAGCATCGGCGCCAGCGTGGGCGTGCGGGGTGGGGTCCACCTGACCTCGTTTAGCGCCAAGTGCCTGGCGGAAGACCTGCCTTTGATCTGCGAAGTCCTGGCGGATATCTTGCAGAATCCTTCCTTTCCGGCCCACGAAGTCGAAAAGGTGCGCGGCGAATTCCTGACCGGCCTGCAACAACGCGAGGAAAACACCCGCGCCCGCGCCGACCTGGCATTCCGCGCCCTCATCTATCCTGATGGCCATCCCTACGGCCGGGCCAGCGATGGATACCTGGAAACTATCCGGAACATCACCCGTGAGGACCTGATTACGTTCTACCAACGGTTTTTCCGTCCGCAAGGCATGATCGTCGCCATTGTGGGGGCCGTCGAACGGGAAGCAGCGCTGGCGCACTTGGAGCGCACGCTGGGCGCCTGGCGTCCAGACACTCCGCGCCCCGACCAGACGCTGTCCCCGGTACTCCCCTTGACCGAGGTCCGCAGCCAGGTCGTACCGATGCCCGGCAAATTCCAAAGTGACCTGGTCCTGGGCTACGTGGGCATTCCCCGTAATCACCCCGACTATTTCCCGGCCAGCATGGCCAACATGATCCTGGGCGTCGTCGGGATGTACGGGCGCCTGGGTGACAACGTCCGCGACACGCAAGGGCTGGCCTATTACGTGTATAGCCGGCTCGACGCCGGACTCGGGCCTGGTCCGTGGGCCGCCATGGCCGGAGTCAATCCGCAGAATGTAGACCGGACCGTGAGCGGCATCCTCGAAGAGATTCGCCGCCTGCGCGATACCGAAGTCGAGCCAGGTGAGTTATCCGATGCAAAGACCTACTCGATCGGTTCACTCCCGCTCCGCCTGGAAACCAACGAGGGGGTAGCCCACGCTATCCTCGACATGGAGCTGTACGACCTGGGGCTGGATTACCTGCAGCGCTATCCGAGCCTGATTGAAGCTGTCACCGCCGAGCAGATCCAGGCCGCCGCCCGAAAGTACCTGGACCCAGATGTTTATGCCCTGTCTATTGCTGGACCGGAGAAACAGGGGGAAGGGTAAATGGGGAGCGGTGTAGAGCGACCTCACTCTTCAGACTCAATCCCACCCCCCCCTGCCCCCCCCCCCCCGGGGGGGGATAGGGGGGGGGGGGGCTTCACTAGCGAAAGCCGCGCCCGGGGGGT
>JBBITV010000004.1:4015-23282 GCA_037440585.1 Chloroflexota bacterium | reverse complement strand
AGGATCAATACGGCTTAGTTAAGGTGCGACGCACTTCATCTTGGCCTGCACAAGCCGAAGTGCGTCACACCTTTGTCCTTAACTGAGCCGTATTGCGTTTAGGACGCGATTTTGACCTCCTTTTGACCAGGCTAGGACTTACACATGGTATCATCTGACTTGGTTATCACCGCGTGCCCGGTAGCCCCCATTATCTCATTCCAAATTTTGGCTTCAAGGACCAGTCGATCATATCTACCAGGAGGTAAGAGCAATGACCTATATCATCGCGCAACCCTGCATTACCGTCAAGGACACGGCCTGTGTCGACGTGTGTCCGGTAGACTGCATCCACCCACACAAGAACGACGCCGGTTTCGAAGCGTCCGAGCAACTCTATATCGACCCGGATACCTGCATAGACTGTGGCGCCTGCGTGCCGGCCTGCCCGGTCGAGGCCATTTTCCCCGAGGCTGAGCTGCCCGCCGAATGGGCCAGCTTCACCGAGAAGAACGCCGATTACTTCAAGCTTGAGCCAGCCGACTTTCAGGCGAAGTGGAACGCGCCTGGGCGCGAATTCTAGTTGTAACAGGACTGTTCAGGTCACCGGCACTTTGCCGGTGCCGGTCACCTCAAGTGGAAATGTGCCATTGACGCCGTCCCAACGGGGACGGCGTTACTGTTTGCACGGAGCAACGTGATGGACCTGGATTCCCTCGTATCGCACTCATAATTCTTGCGTCTAAGCATATGATTTTTCCGCCAATCTCGTCTTTGAAATTGAGCAGGTCGACTGAAAGGAGCCGCGGGCTTGCAGGACGAAGCCGCGTTGCTGAGGCGCGCCCAGCAGCACGACCAGACTGCTCTGGGCGAGATCTACGACCGCTACGCCCGGCGAATCCACCGCTACATCTACCATCGCACCGGCGATGTCGGCCTGGCCGATGACCTGACTGGTGACGTGTTCGTGCGCATGTTGGAAGCCGCAAGGTCGGACCGGTTCGCTCAAACGTCCTTGCAGGCCTGGCTTTACCGCATCGCTCACAATCTCGTCATCGATCACTACCGGCGCCGCCCGGTTTCACCCGACCTGCCCCTGGAGACCTATAATGGCGCCGTGGCCGATGGTCCGGCTACGATGGTGGAACAGCGACTTTCTCAGGAACGCTTACGGGCCGCCATGAAGTTCCTGACCGAGGAACAACAGCAGGTACTCGTGCTGCGCTTCGGCGAGGGACTGACGGCGGCCGAGGTCGCCGATGTCCTGGGCAAAGCCGAGACAGCAGTATGGGCACTTCAACACCGCGCCCTGGCTGCTTTGCGGCGTGTGATGCAAGAGGAGATGGCGGGATGACGGATGAAATGAGCGCGATCCTGGCTCAGGCTCTGACCCGGCTCGAAAGCGGTGAACCGGTCGAGGCCTGCCTGCCGCGCTTCCCGGCCCAGGCCGGGCAACTTGCCCCTCTTCTGCGTGCTGCCGCCTGGACTATCGAGGTATTGTCCACGGCAGAGGAGCCTTCGGAAGTAGCTCTGGCTGCCGGCCGGGAACGCCTCCTCGCTGCCGCAGCCGCCCAGCCACCTGTGACGGTGGCCCAGCTATTACCACGCTGGCGCCCCATGGCCTGGCATAGACTGGCGCTACGTCCCCTGGCGACCCTGGCGCTGGTCATTTTGGCCACTGTCTTCGTCGGGGGCGGAGCTGTGATCGCTTCAGCTCAAAGCCTGCCAGGTGATCCTCTTTATCCCGTCAAGCTGACCGCCGAGGAAGTTCAACTGTTCCTGGCTCCCGATCCCGAGACCCGTGCCGAAATGCAGGCCGAGTTTGACCAGATTCGCCGCGAGGAGGCTCGGATAGTCGTCGCCAGCCTACGGCAGGTTGAGGTCAATTTCCGTGGCTGGCTGGAGCGGATGAGCGATGGTGCGTGGACAGTGGGAGGCCTGGTCGTCGCCCTAGATCGCACAGCGCAAATTGATGGAGAACCAGCACCGGGCCTATTTGTGGCTGTCCAGGCTGTGACCCGTGGCGACGGCGTGCTCCATGCTCGCCACATCCGGGTTGTGCCACCCCCGGCTAGCGGTGCCACTGGTCACAAGCGCACCCCGTCACCGTCGCCCAGTGCTACGCCAGGCCCTGGCGTGCTGCCAACAGCAACCGGCACGGCTACGTCGCCGCTTGACATCCCTATGCCGGCTGCGACACCCTCAGGGCATCCCACCGGGATGGCGGTGCCTCCGAGTGCAACCCCTGGGCCGGATACCATGACACCTGCACCGGTGGACTCACCCGCCCCCACGGCCACCTGGCGTAACCAGAATGGGCCTGCTCAAGGCACGCCCCGTCCGGTGGTCACTACGCGGGTTCCGGCGGTCCGTCCAACCAGGCTGGCCAAGCCAGAGCCGACAGAGACGCCCCGTCCAAGGAAGACGGCCTGGCCAACCAGGACGCCGCATCCAACCAGAACACCCCGGCCGGAACCCACGTCCAGACCTACAAAAGTGGCAGTGCCAACCAAGAGCCCGTATCCGACCAAAACACCCCGGCCGGCACCCACGCCCAGGCCTACAAAAGTGGCAGTGCCGGTGCCCACACCGCGTCCGGAACCCACACCGCGCCCAGTCCAGACACCGCGCCCAGAGCGCACGCCACATCCCACGCGCCACGCAAACGTGCCGGAGCCGATGCAGCGTCCATCCGTGGCCTCTCCGGTCCCCCCAACGCCGCGACATTAAGACCAGAGCTCGACTTGACAAAATCCGCAAACCACGCTACACATTCTTAACTATCTGAGTACCACGACTCCATCCCACCGTAGGAGGTACACCGTGAACAAGCCTGTGACCTCGTGGCTGAGTGTGGTCGCGGTCGCCCTCGGAATCCTGGTGTGTGGAATATCTTTAGTGCCTGCGGCACCCGCAAGTCCGGTTGCCGACGATGTTCCCCTACCCGTCACCACCACGACCGCCATGCCTGCCTCAGTAGCAAAATCGATGTTTGTGGTATCAGCTACGGCTACCACGACGGCTACAGCCACGACCATACCCACGCCGACCGGCACACCGCTCCACGTCTCTTACCTGCCCTACGCCACCTATCAGCCCGTCCCGGGTCGTGGCCCGGTCCTAATCTCCGCGCTTTATTACGACGGCTATATAACCGGCGAGTTAGATGAGTCTTTCCAACTCTACAACCTAGGGCCTCAGATGGTCGATCTGGCTGGTTGGCAGGTGAATGACGGGCGGCGCACGGTTATCTTTCCCACATTGACCATTCGACCCGGAGAATGGTTGTGGTGCGCCTACCGCGCAACCGCTTTTGCGAGCGTATTTGGCTTTTCGCCCGTCTGCGAATACGGCGGTGACTCCGATCCGGCTGTCCCGGATCTCACCGGGGTGCCGCTGCGCTTTGGCAATAACGGGGGGGCGATCCTCCTCCGCAAACCCACCGGCTTCCTGTCCGATAGCCTGGTCTATGAGGCCGGAGACACGTCGACCGAGGGCTGGCACGGGCCGGCGGTTCAGCCACAGCCCAACTTCGGCCAGGAAGGTCAGATCCTGTACCGCAAGCGCAATCCAGCGAGCGGCCACCCCGTACCGGATACTGACGTCGTCGCGAACTGGGCCCAGGACCCGGCCGATTTCCTCAACGGGCGCAAAGTTCAGTACCCAGGCTGGGACCTGGACAGCTTCTTTCAGCCGCTGCGTGTTGCCGGTGAGCCCGCTCACGTGACGGTGCTCGTCGCCCCCGACAACGTCTTCGACGGCGTCCAAGCAGCCCTCGCTGCGGCCCAGGAGAGCATCGACATCGAGGTGTACACCTTCAAACACGTGGCGCTGGCGGAAACCATTATCGCCCGGCAGCGGGCGGGTGTGCGGGTACGGGTATTGTTGGAGGGCAGCCCGGCCGGCGATGGGATCGAGGATCAAGAACGCTGGATCGCCCAGCAGATCGAAGGGGCAGGCGGACAGGTCTACTTCCTGGTCAGCGACCGCAACGGCGCCCACGACCGCTACGAGAGCGTGCACGCCAAGTTCATCATCGTGGACGGGCGCACCCTGCTCGTCGGCACTGAGAACCTGAGCTATGACGGCATGCCCGACGACGACAAACGGGATGGCACCGTCGGCCACCGGGGCGCGTACCTGGTGACCGATGCCCCCTCCCTGGTCGCGCGCGCCCGGCGCCTGTTTGAGGCCGACCTGGACCCCGCCCATCACGCCGACGTCTACCGTTGGACCCCAGGAGATCCGAAGTACGGCGCGCCGCCGGTCGACTTCACACGCGACCTGACCTCGGGGGGCACAGGCTACCCGGTGCAGAAGCCACAGCCGCTGTCCATCCAGGGCGCCTTTGACTTTGAGATGGTGCACTCGCCTGAAAACAGCCTGCGCAGCGACAGCGGGCCGATTGGGCTGGCGGCACGGGCTGGCCCCGGAGACACCCTGCTCATCGAGCAGCTCTACGAGCGCACCACCTGGGGTCCAGCCCTCAGCACCCCGGCGACCGATCCCAATCCGCGCCTCGAGGCCTACATCGCGGCAGCACGGCGTGGGGCTCACGTGTACATCTTGCTGGATCGCCTGTTCGATGACCCGGCTTCCCCTACCGGCAACCATGCGACCCTGTATTACGTCAGCCAGGTTGCCCAATCGGAAGGGCTGGCGCTGGAAGCACGGGTGGGCAACCCAACGCGCGGTGGACTACACAACAAGATGATACTGGGCTGGATCGGCGGGCGGGGTTACGTGCAGGTGGGCAGCCTGAACGGGAGCGAGACCTCAGCCAAGGCGAACCGGGAACTGGTGCTTCAGGTCCAGTCAGACCTGGCGTACAATTACCTGGCCGAAATGTTCAATTACGATTGGGCGGTCTCCGCACCGCGTTAAAAACATGTCTGAAAAATAGGGCAAATACGGAATGTTCTGGCCTGCCAACTGGCCTGACCTCCTACGTTTTCCAGATTTGGCCCTCCTGGTGTATAATCAAGCAGCTCAACCACTGTGCCTGTGAGGTCTAGCATTGCTGCCTGAATTCACCTATCTTGCTCTGTTCTTGCTGCTCCTGCCCCAAGAGTCCGGCGTGCCTCTGTGGCCGCCTGGTTACGCGGTGCTCATCGTACTAGGATACCGTGCCGCCCACGGTGACGGCAATGCCTATGCTTTGCTGGGTGTTGCCGCACTCGCCAGTTTTCTGGGAGCGAACATTTTGTATGGAATCGGGCGCGGAGCGGGGCATCCGTTGGTGGTAAGACACGGGCGGCGGTTCGGTCTGACTGGGGATCGGTTGGCGCGCGTGGATACCTGGCTACAGCGTTGCGGCGTCCAGGCTATCATTGCAGGCCGCCTGTTTCCGGGAATGCGAATCACCGCTGGACTGGCCGCCGGCATCTTCGGGGTGCCCTACAGGGTGTTTGTTGCGATAGCCGCGCTGACGGGGGTGCTTTGGGCTGGCTTCTATACTGGAGTCGGCATCTTCGCCGGCAAGATGCTTGGCGCAGCAGACGTGGCGCAAATTCGAGCTGCACCGGTTGCCTTCAGTTTGCTGACTGGAGCCGCCGTCGTAATTGCCGTAGCTGTCCTGGCCTATCGCCGGCGCACGCTGGCACAAGGAGGCTGATCGTGCCGACTATCAGCATCACTGACCTCTTCTGGATTTTCATCATCATTTCCACCCTGTGGCCTGCCTTGCAGAGACAACTGCTCGAACTGGCGCGGCAGCGAGCTATCCGCCATTTGGAAAGCAAACGTGGCTCGCGGGTCATTACAATGATCCACCGCCAGGAGGCTTTGAGCTTTTTGGGCTTGCGCTTTGCCCGCTACATCGATATCGAGGATTCTGAAGAGGTGCTGCGCGCCATCCGGCTGACCTCATCTGATACTCCTATCGACATCATCCTGCATACACCGGGCGGCCTGGTGCTGGCAGCCGAACAGATTGCCCAGGCACTTATCCGGCATAAGGCGCCGGTCACCGTCTTTATTCCCCATTACGCCATGTCTGGCGGTACCCTGATCGCTCTGGCAGCAGATCAGATTGTCATGGACCCTAACGCCGTGCTGGGGCCGGTTGACCCGCAGTTGGGCCAGTACCCGGCCGCGTCTATCATGCGCGTCCTAGAGATGAAGGATCTTAACGAGATCGATGATCAGACCCTGATCCTGGCCGATGTGGCCCAAAAGGCGCTGGCGCAGATCAAGGCGGCGGTCGTCGAGATCCTGATGGGCAACGGAATGGAACGTGAGAAGGCCGAAGGCATCGCCGAAATCCTCAGTGCTGGCCGCTGGACACACGATTACCCTATCAGTGTGGCCGAGGCGCGCCAGATTGGTCTGCCCGTGAGCGACGTCCTTCCTGACGAGGTTACTGCACTCATGGAGCTCTATCCACAGGCCGTACAACGCCGGCCCTCTGTACAGTACATCCCGGTGCCCTATCGCCGGGAGGACCGTCCCGAAAAAAGAGAAAGTTGACCTAGCCTTGTTTCTAACCTCCATCTAACGCTCGTCTAACTTGGCGCAAACCTGACTATGGCATAATTTCTATGTGCGGCTCGGATGGCGGCCCGGCCGTGCAAAAAGTGCGAAGCTCCACCTAAGCGTCCAGACCCCTGCTGGACGCCCCTAGGCTAGGCGGGGCTTCGCTCTTTTTTTGCTCCTATGGTATAATAATCCCCCACGAGTCACACCATGTGAAGCCCCGTGAATGCCCGCACACGCTTCCTGTCCTTCATCGACCGGGCCGCCAAGACCCTGGACGTTGAGGTGGAAGCAACGGCAGAAGACCACTTGAGAATGATAGTTATCGTCAAGTTGAGTTGGCCGATTTATAAGACTGTGGGTGCGCGTACGTTGACCCTTGAGTTGGACCGCGAAGAGACGACGATCGCCGAGGTCGTTGCCTACCTGGATCGCCATCATCCCGGGTTCAAAGACGAGCTAGCCAGGGGTACCGGCGACGGACTGGCCGACTACCTCTTTTTCGTCAACGAGACATTGGTGCCGCAGAAAGACGCTGCGACCACTTCCCTGCACGACGGAGACAAGCTGTTCGTTATTCTGCCGATTGTCGGGGGCGCATCACCGTGGTTGAACGGCAGCTAAAGAGACCACGTCTGCCCCACGAATTCTATGCGCGACCTACGCTGGAAGTCGCACGTAATTTGTTGGGGCAAAGACTCGTGCGCGTCCTCGATGGGCGGCGCCTGGCCGGTCGCATCGTCGAAACCGAGGCGTACATCGGCGAAGATGACCTGGCGTCACATGCCTCGCGGGGCCGGACGCCGCGCACAGACCCGATGTTTGGCCCGCCCGGGTACGCCTACGTTTACTTCATCTACGGGATGTACTACTGCCTCAACGTGGTCACGGAGCCGGAAGGGGTGCCGGCCGCCGTGCTGGTCCGGGCCATCGAGCCCCTGGAAGGGATGGAGGTCATGCGCCAGCGCCGGCCAGGCCAGCCGGATGCGGACCTGGCGAACGGCCCCGGTAAGCTCTGCCAGGCTCTGGCTATCGATCTGAGGTTGAACCGTTCCGACATGGTGGCAGGCTCAGCGCTCTTTATCGAATCGGACGACCCGGTGGACCCGGCGTGGGTGCTTCAAACGCCGCGTGTGGGGGTGCGAGGCGACCGGCTGGCGTTGGAGCGGCCGTGGCGATTTGTGGTGAAGTAGGTATCCAACAGCGCCGCGGTCACGACGTCACCCATCCTATTGCCCTTGTTCCAGGAAGGCGATGAGCGCCGCAATCTCGTCATCGCTCAGACCCAGCCTTGGCATCCGGGTGCCGGGGCGGATCGCGTTGGGATCGTGAAGCCAGCGGCGCAAGAAGGCCGGATCCGGCCGGTAGGTCGTGAGGTCAGGGCCGATGGATATGCTTTGTGCTCCCGAAATTGCCGCATGCCGGTGACACGTGACACATCCCTTCGCCCTGAAGAGGGCCTTCCTTACCGCGACCGAACGGCCATCCATCGACTGAGCATGTGTCGCTGACGGATCAGCGCGAGGCCGGTTGCCGCTGCCAGGAGGGCTGCTCCGATCCACTGGAGAGTTAGGCGCCCGGCCTCCGGCTTGGTGACCTGGAGGTCAGGGCCGGACGGTTCGGCGGGACGTACAGCCTGCTTGTCCGGTTGAGCCACTGCGACTTCCGCAGAGGACGGTTCAGCTCGATAGGTGATACTCTTCTCGGTCCAGATCAGCACATGGCCCTCTACGAGCCGCCGGGCATCGTAGACCACTGTGCCAGCGCGTCGAAATTGTAGCATGTGCGGTCCCTCCGCCCACACGGCGCGCTGCCCATTCACCGTTGTCTCCTGGACGACGCGCGGCTGAATTTTCTCCGCAAAAACACCTGGCCCCAGCTCGTGCAGGCTGAGCCGCACCCGGCTGGGCTGCTCCGGGTCCATCCAGACCAGCACAACGAACTGGCCACCGAGCGTCTGTAAGAACACATGATCGGGCGGCCCCAGGCCCGGCGGGTAACTGGGGAGGCGGATGGAGAAGCCGACGCGCTGCTGTGCCTCGGCCAGCGTGATCTTTCCGGCCAGATCCAGGATTGAGGATAGCGGCGTGGGTGACGGCAGGGATGTGGCCGTAGGTGGCATCTCCGTCGAGAGCGCGGCAGGCGCAGCCGCCGTCGGCGCGAGCGGGGGGACGTTGGAGTAGGCTCCGTGAGGAAGATGCGGATGGCGCCGATACGCAGAGCCTCCAGTACGGCGGCGCGCACCTGGGGCACGGCCAACAGCCCGGCCAGGATGAGCACGGCGATTGCTGCAGCCCACGCCAGCCGCATGCGCCGCATGGCCGCTTGTCGTGGCTCCATAGCAAGCCGTTGCCGCACCGCGCGGGCAATGTCCGGCGTCAGCGGGTAAGGGAAGTCATGAGCCGCCGCTTGCAGAGAGGTTTCCAGGAGCTCAAACGATTGTTCGCTCATCCGGCACGCTCCTCTGCCAAACCTGGGAATTCGCGCTCCACCACCGCCCGCAGGCGGCTCAGTCCCCGGTGCAGGCGCGACTTCACCGTCCCGGGTGCCACCCCTAACGCCTCAGCCATCTCGGATTCCGACAACTCCAGGAAATATCGTATTCTGACACGGATGCACGACATGGATTGCCACGGATGACACGGAAAGTAGGCTGTAGCCCTCCGTGAATCCGTGCCAGAATCCGTATCGTGCATCCGTGCCCAGCCTCCAACTTTTGACAGATACCCCCACGTGTAGTATGATTTGTCGAGTGGATTGACATAGGAAACGTGTGTGAGAAGGATAGACGATTCGTGAGCCGAAATAAGCGCGTGGTCGTTGCCATGAGTGGCGGCGTGGATAGCTCAGTGGCCGCCGCGTTGTTGGTGGAGCAAGGATACGAAGTTATCGGGATGATGCTGCGATTGTGGGCGGACCCGACGGTGGGTGAGGGTGCGGAGAACCGCTGCTGCTCTCTCGAAGCGGTGGACGACGCCCGGCGTGTGGCAGCCCGCCTTGACATCCCGTTCTACCTGGTCAACGCCGAAGACGAGTTCAAGTCCCGCGTGGTCGACTTTTTCATCCGCGAGTATGCGGCGGGCCGCACGCCGAACCCGTGCCTGAACTGCAACCGGCATGTGCGCTGGCAGTTCTTGCTGAACCGCGCACTGACCCTGGACGCCACGCATCTGGCGACTGGGCATTATGCCAGAGTGGAGTGGAACGCCGCCAGCGGTCAGTATTTGCTCCGCAAGGCTATCGATCCCCAGAAGGACCAGTCTTACGTGCTGCACGTACTTGGCCAGCACGAGCTGGCGCACGCGCTATTCCCTCTGGGCGGATACACCAAGTCCGAAGTGCGACAGATGGCGCGGGAGCGAGGGCTGCCCGTCGCCGAAAAGGCCGAGAGCCAGGAGCTGTGCTTTCTGGCGGACAATGACTACCGCCGGTTCCTGCGCACGTACGCTTCGGATGCCCTGACCCCAGGCGCTATCCTGGATACCGGGGGACGTGTGCAGGGCCAGCACCAAGGCTTGCCGCTCTACACGATTGGGCAGCGCAAGGGATTGGGCATAGCCGTGGGCGAGCCGCGCTATGTGGTGCAGCTCGACGGTGAGCGGAACGCACTGATTGTCGGGCCGGAGCAGGCACTGGAGCGGCGCACGCTGACGGCGCGCAACGTCAACTGGATGGCCGGCGCGGCACCGCCAGAGCCCATCCGCGTCGAGGTCAAGATCCGTTACCGGGCAGTACCAGCGGCCGCCGTGGTGACACCGTTGCCGGGTGGCCGCACCCAGGTCGAGTTCGACATGCCGCAGCGCGCCGTGACCCCAGGCCAGGCAGCAGTGTTCTACCGGGGCGACGTTTGCCTGGGCGGGGGGATCATTCAACAATGACCAATGACCAAATCCCAATGACCAACCTTTTGGGATTTGGTCATTGAGATGAGGTATGATATAATCTACTTATCAAGCCAAGTGCCCTATGGAGGTGAGGCCATGCTGGCGGCCGCTCGTGACATCATGATTATTCTCCTAGCTCTTGAAACTCTGATCATCGGCATCCTCATGATCGTTCTGATTATCCAGATCCGCAATCTGATCCGGCTTTTTCAAACTGAAATCCGGCCGATCTTCGATTCCGTTAACGAGACAGCAGCCACAGTAAAGACTACAACCGCATTTCTGAGCAATAACGTCGCTTCGCCCGTGATTCGGGCCGTCAGCTTTGGTGCTGGCGCGGCCCAGGCTATTCGGACGTTCCGGGGCGGGAGCGATGGCGAGAAGCGCAAGCGCGCCTGACACGCTGATCCCTTGCAATCCTGATTGTGTGCCACACTCGCCCACCCGATGGTGGGCGAGTTTCATGAAGGCATCATCATACTCTGGAGGGACCATGATCGCGTTTGTTTTGAGTGGTGGGGGGAACCGAGGGGCCCTGGAAGTAGGCGCGCTGCAAGCGCTGCTGGAAGCCGGCATCCAGCCTGACATGCTGGTGGGGACGTCTGCCGGTGCAATGAACGCCGCTTTCATCGCCACCGATCCGAGCTTGACCAATGCCCTGCGCCTGGCCGACCACTGGATCGAGGCTGCCCGAGCCCGGCTGTTCCCCGGCAACTTGCTGACATTTACCTGGCGCTTCATCACCGGGCAGAACAGCCTCTATCCCAATGATCATATTCTCCGCTTCGTCGAGCAACGTGTCCCGCCCGGGAAGTCCACCTTCGGCGACCTGCCTGTAAGGTTGTACATCACTGCCGCCAATCTCGACACAGCTACACTCTACCTCTTTGGCGATGACCCGTCGGCGCGCCTGCTCGATGCGGTCATGGCGAGCACAGCGGTCCCCGGCTTGTTGCCGCCGCTGGTGCTCGGCGGGTGGCAGTACGTCGACGGCGGGGTAGTGGCCAATGTGCCTATCAGCATCGCCGTCGCCAAAGGGGCTAAGATCATCTACGCGATCAACGTCGGATACGCCGGGAAGATCGAGCCACCCGCTCACGGCGTCTATCCCATTGCCTGGCGGGCGATCACCACCATGCTTTACCAGCAGCTTCTCAACGACCTGGAAGAAGTCGCCGCGCTACCTGCTGTGATGCTCCACCACATTCCGATTGGGGGCTTCGAGGGTGTTCCCTTGCCGGACTTTAGCAAATCGGCCGAGATGATCCGGGAAGGGTATCGGGTCACCAAGGATTACCTGGCGCACCCGCGCGTGCCAGGGCAACCGCTCAACTGGCCCGCATTCCCGCCGCCCGCGCCGCCGCCACGCGGTGCGAAGGTGTGGCCGCGGCGCTAGATCACAAAGAAACGATTCTGGATTTTGGATTTGAGATTTTAGATTTGTTCTACGGGTTTGTCTTCTCTGCAATCCAAAATCCAAAATCCAAAATCTAGTGGCTTGCCCGCACGGGCCGGAACACTTCCTGGATGAGTGGGGCAATGCGGGCATTGATGGGGATGAGCACCTGGGCGCCGTCCGGGCGTGTCCACGCCTGGGTCATCGTCGCGTCGATGGCGTAGGTGCGAATATTCTCGCGGGGGATACTGGCGCCGAGCGTGGCCAGTGCCAGGATCTCTGGTAGCTGCAAATCAGTCTTGACCGTGTTGCCGAATTCCCGGTAAAGCTGCGGCAGCCGGGGTAGCACGCCGAGGCTCAGCGCCTTGTCACGCATGGCAAGCAGGACCATCTGCTGGCGATGGGAGCGGTCAAAGTCGTCCGAGGAGTGGCGGGAGCGGGCGTATTCCACGGCACGCTTCCCGTCCATATGCTGGCGGCCCGCCGGGATGTCGAGCACATAGGTGCCGCACTTGTCGTCCGGAAATGCCACATCGTAGATACGCCGTTCGACCTCGATGTCGATCCCGCCGAGGAGATCGATGATCTTGCGCAGGCCGAGGATGTTCACCCGGACATAGTAATGAATTGGGACACCAAACTGATTCTGGACAGTTTGCTTGGCCAGAGCCGGCCCACCCCCGGGTACCTTGTAGGCCTCCCCAAACGCGTGGGCAGCGTTGATCCGGTTCTGGCCGTAGCCAGGAATTCCCACCCAGAGGTCGCGCGGAATGGAGAGCACGTTAGCCGCCTTGGTGTCTGGATCAATACTGACGACCATCATCGTGTCACTGCGCGCCCCGGGTTCACACTCGCGCTCGTCTGTGCCCAGGAGGAGGATGTTGACGCGGCCACGGCGGTTCCATGTCAGGATCTCTGCCGGCGGAGCGCCCGCGCTGGAGTTGCCGGGTTGTCCGGGCTGCCCGGAGGTGATAGGTAGCGAGAGGCCCGGCAATTGTAGCGGTGGCGGCATCGGAACGTAGGCGACGATTTCCTTGACCGTCTGGTAGAACAGGTAGCCGAAATAGAGGCCGCCGATGATGAAAATAAGGAAGAATAGACCAAAGATAAGCCGGACCCACAAGGGTGTCCGGCCACCAGACTGAACCATACACCAACCTCCCGCGCTAACGGTAGTTCGATTATACTACAGTTCTGCCCTACACGCAAAACGTGACTTGACTTTTCTCCCCTGTCTGGTTAACATTGAGCCGGATTAGCGGGGAGGAGAATGCGATGATCGAGCTGGGCCGGCAGCTCCGGGCGGCGCGGGAGCAGAAGGGGCTCTCCTTGACTGAGGTCGAGGAAGCGACCAAGATTCGCAAGAAGTATTTGCAAGCATTCGAGGCGGGCGAGACTGGGAGCCTACCTCCAGGTCCGAATACCCGCGGGCTCCTGCGCAATCTGGCGACGTACCTGGGGTTGGATCCGGAGGACGTGATCCGCCGTTACTCCGAAGCCGTCCCGGCTAACGCGCCTCCTGCGCCGGTAATGCTCTCGCAACCGTTGACCCGGAAACGGCGCCTGGATCCCGAGATCGTGGCGGGCCTGGTTTTGCTGGTGCTGGTCGCCGTGCTGCTGGTGTGGGTCTTTCAGCGGTATGTGTTGCCGTTGGCGCAGCGGATGCCGCCCGCTGCCGGCGCTATCCAGCCCACCACCGCCGGTGGGCCCACCGTGCCCGCCCCACCGACCACCGTTTCCAGTACGATCCTGCCTCTGCCCACCCCAACCGACGAGCCTACGCCGACTCCTACGCCGTCGCCAGTTCCGACCACCATGCCGCCTCCGGTAACATCGACCCAGGTCGAGATCCAGGTGAACGTGATCTTGCCAAGCTGGCTACGCGTGCGTGTGGACGGCCAAGAGGTCTTCCAGGGCACGCTGCCAGCGGGGTCGAACCAGACCTGGGTAGGCAAGGAGCGGGTGGACCTGCGTCTCGGGAATGCAGGGGGAGTCGAGGTGACGGTCAACGGCCAGCCGGCCGGTATCCTCGGCCAGCCCGGCCAGGTGCTTGAGCGGGCCTGGGTGCTCGGCCCAGACGGACAGATACAGCCGGTTAGCGCGCCGACGCCGGCGACTAACTCGTAGGAACTTCAGGAATACGAGTTCCTACGAGTTCCCATGAGTTCCCATGAGTTCCTACGACTCCTCATATTCCATGACATTCGGCACCATCGTCCAGACCCCGCACGGGCAAACTGCGGCGCAGAAGCCGCAGCCGATACACTTCTCCTCGTCCACGATGAATTGAGGCCCGCAGCCGTTCGCGCTAACACGGAAGATCGCACCCTGGCCGCAGATTTCGACGCACATGTTGCAATCGCGGCAGGTGCCGCATGAAATGCAGCGGTCGACCTCCCGGAAGGGGTCCGTGGGCGGCTGGCGCCAGGCCTGGAAGTAAGTCAGGTGCAGCCGTTCCTTGGGGATAGCTTGCTTCTTCGGTCGTACGAAGGGATCGCCCATCACGTCGCCGTGCAAGGCCAGCGCGGCGATGCGGCCAGCACCGATGGCCTCGGTCAGCAGGCCCGGCTTGACCACATCGCCGACGGCGAAGACCTTCGGGTCACTGGTCCGGCCCACCTCGTCCACTTCAAGCCAGCGGCCCTTGACGCGCACCAGGTCTTCGGGCAGCCAGGCTGTGTCCGGGATCTCGCCGATAGAGACAATGATGACATCGGCGGCGAGCGAGGTGCCGTCGTCGAAGTAGATGGAGCCGTTCAGCGCCTCCTTGGTGAACTTGGGCCACAAGATGCGTGTGCCAAGGGCCGTGGCTACCCGGCGCTCGCGGTCGGAGCTGGCGGGTTGCTGAATGTCGATGGCGGTGACTTCCCGCGCTCCCAGGCGCCACGCCTCGCGGCTGACGTCCATGCCCACATCGCCCGCGCCGATGACGACGACCGACTTGCCAACCAGGCTGACGGGGAGTTGGTCCGCATTCGCGGCTTGCAGGAACGTTAGCGCCGGGATGGCGCGCTGGCTGCCGGGGAAGGAGAGCATCCGCGGCTCGTGCGCGCCCACGGCGATAATCACCCCGTCATGCGCCGCACGCAACTGCTCGAATAGCTCCCGGTCAATCGTCATGCCCAGCTTGAACTCCACGCCGACGCTGCGGATGCGCTCGAGCTCGGCTTCGACGACGTCGATGGAGAGCCGGTCGCGCGGGATGGCCTGAGAGAGCTTGCCGCCGGCCTTCTCGCTGCGGTCGTACACGGTCACTTCGTGGCCGCGCAGGGCCAATTGCCAGGCTGCCGACAGGCCGCCCACACCCGCACCGATCACGGCGAACTTCTTGCCGGTCGGCGGCGCTTTGGGCGGCGCTTTGATGTCGATGGACAGCCGTCCAAGCGGGCCGATGAGCACCGGATAGTCGATGCTGGCGCGCGTACAGGCCGTCATACACGGGTTGGGGCAGACTTCGCCGCACACGGAGCCGGGGAAGGGGCTGTATTCCAGCACGAGCTGCAATGCCTCTTGAATCCGCCCCTGGCGCAGCAGGTTAATACGGCGTTGCGTGGGAATATCGCTGGAGCAGGCGTACTCGCACGGCGCGGCATAGACGGCGTTGTTCCATACCGGGTACTGGACGCGGTGCGCGCCGGCGGTCACCAACGCTACAATCTCACCGTCGTCCTCGACCACGTCGCCGAAGATGCCGCCGGGAACCCAGCGTTCCCGGTGGAAGTCAACGAGCGACTGGCGGAAAACCTGCTTCTTGCGTTCGGCGTAGGTCTTGGCGACAATCTTGCGCCATTCAGAGCGCACCAGCAACTCGTCCAGCAAGTCGGGCCGATCGATAGCGTCCAGGAAGCGGGGCATCCCGTCGGCCAGGAACTCCCAGTCTTCGTCGCTCAGTTCATCGATCAGCTTGACCTCGTGGGATAGGCCCTTGATGGGGCCGCGCACGTAGACCACACCACCCACCATGCCGACGCACGCGCGATCGCCCAGGACCGAGTCGAACTGCTCCGAGTCATAGCCGCACACGACGGAGATGCCGCCGCCTTTGAACTCGAACGGAAACGAGCCAGTGTTTTTGAGAATCCAGAGCTGCGGCGGATTGTAGTCCGGGTCGTGTTTCATCAGGGAACCAGAACGCGTTCCCGCCCGCCCACCGACGTAGATCACGCCATCGGCGGCGCAGTGCCCAGTCGTATCCCCGCCATCTCCCTTGAGGATGATTGTCGCTCCGGCGTTGAGCCAGCCAACATCTGCCGGGGCTGGCCCTTCGACGATGACCGTCGTACCCGGCAGCGCCATCGAGCCGACGCGCTGGCCCGGATTACGCACCACGAACTTCAAAGGCCGGCCATCGGTCGTCCACAGCGGCCCGCCGATGTCATGCTGGCCGGAAGCGTTGATCTCGAACTCCGTCTGGCCCTGCTCCATTTGCTTGTAGACGAACTGGAGCAAGTCCCGGGTAGACATACGCTTATTGTTAACAAAGGTTTCGATGAATGACATGGTCGTCTTCTCCGTCTAAGGTACACAGGTACCCAGGTACCCAGGTAGACAGGGCAATCTTATCCCTGTGTACTTGTGTACTTGTGTACCTGTGTACCTAACAGGCGTACGCAATCTGCAGCCGATCCGCCACCGCCTTGTCCATCGTGATCAGCGCATCGCTGCGTCCAATCGGCAAGCTAGAGTTGCCAATGGGCGCCTTTAGCTTCTTGAATTCCATGTCGGCGGCCAGGAAGTAGTCTACAACGTTCTGGGCGACCTTGTCTATGTCGAGGCGGGCGACGAGATGCGGGTCCTGTGTACAAATGCCGATGGGGCACTTGCCGGTGTTACAGGCATTGCAGCGCCCCTTCTCATTGCCGACGCAGCCGGCCAGTTGCAGGAAGACCTTGGCGGCGAAGACGCCGTTGGCGCCCAGGCAGATGGCCTTGAAGGCGTCGGCGGCCAGGTCGCCGGTATCGCCGAAGCCGCCACCGCAGAACAGCGGAATCTGGCCCTGCTTGCCCTGGGCGACGGCCGCCAGGTAGCAATCGCGCAGCTTGCTGAGCACCGGGTGGCCGGTGTGGTCCAGGCTGACGTCGTTGGCCGCGCCCGTGCCGCCCTGCAAGCCATCCAGGAAGAACCCGCCGACGATGTGATACGGATCGCGCACCAGGTTGTTGAAGACCGAGACGCTCGTCGAGCTGGCGGCGACTTTGATCCCGACGGGAACCCGGAACTTGAAAGCGGCGTTGAAGCTCAGGAACATTTTCTGGACGGATTCCTCAATGCTGTACAGGCCCTGGTGGTTAGGCGGGCTGAGCAGGTCGGCGCGGGGCACGCCGCGAATGGCCTGGATGTGCCGGGCGACTTTTTCGGCGGGCAGCAGGCCGCCGTCACCGGGCTTCGCGCCCTGGCCGATCTTGATGAGGATCGCCGCCGGATCGGCCACCATCTGGGGCATAGCCTTGATAATGCGATTCCAGCCGAAGTGGCCACTGGCAATTTGCAGGATGAAGTACTTGAGGTATTCTGAAGTCAACAAGCGCACCGGCACGCCACCCTCGCCAGACGACATGCGTACCGGCATCCCGCAGCGTTCGTTCAGATAGGCGACGGCCAGCGCCAATGCTTCCCACATGCGCCAGGACAACGCGCCGACCGACATATCGCCGATGATGATCGGGTAAATCCAGCGGATGGGCGGCGCCCAGCTGGCTTCGATGAGTTGGCCTGCGCCACGCTTCTTGAGAGGCAGTTCTTCCGGCGGCAGGCCGCGCCCCAGCGAAGTCAACATGTCGAACGTATGCCGCGCCGCATCTAGCGACGGGTCAGTCATCTGGCTGATCCGCCCGACTTTGATGGTGTCCAGCACGCGGAACGGGACATGGTGGGCGCGGCCGCCGCGCTTGGGTGGCTCGCCGCCACGGCGATTGATGAGCGGCAGTCGATGCTGATCGTTGTACACCGGGCGGATCGAGTTGGTCGGGCAAACCTTCTCGCACATGCCGCAGCCACGGCAATAGTGCTTGAGGTCATCGACCTGCTTGATAGCGAGGATCACTTCGACGGTTTTGCTCGGCGTCGGCACCGGCCCAATGCTGACGGTGTAGCCCTTTTTCTGCAACTTCGGCTCAATCGCCCCAAAGGTGCAGGTAGCGGTGCAGGATCCACAGCGTATGCACGTGTCCGAAATCCACTCGATCTTCCATGGAAAATCCATCGGCCGCGTGTCGGCTACGGCGACCGCTTCCAACGGTCTACCATTGGGTCGTTGTTGAACACCAATTGTTCCAGCGTCCTGTACGGCTACTGCTTCCATCGCTGCACCTCCAGCTCGTTGTTAATCACCACCGTCTCGCGCTCGCCTGGGTAAATATCCTTCTCGTGGTCACGGTCCGGCAAGGCCATGTTGACGCCACACACCTCCGAAGCGACCACGACTATATCGTCTTGCTTGCCGATCACGACCGGGCGCAGCTTCTTAGCATCACAGACGACGCCCATCTGGCTGTCGGGCAGGACGAAGATCACGGTGTTGGGGCCATTGATTTCGAGGTGCTGGCAGGATTGGCGGATGCGTTGTAGCACAGAAGCATCACGCCGCTCGGCCATCTCGTCGAAGGTCAGCGGCGTGATTACGTGCTTGTAGTAAGGCAAGGGCCAGCCCAGGATCTCACACACGTAGTGTAGCGTATAAAGAAAACACTGGGTGTCGGACTCAAAGCCGATGTAGCCTGGATACCTGCCCAGCAAATACTCCTTGTTTTTCTGATAGAACGTGTTTTCGCCGTTGCCCATGAGGGTGTAGCCTTCCAGGAAGAAGGGGTGGGCGGCGTAGCGCACGATCTGGTAGTTGGTGTTCTGGCGGCACTGGACGCTGATCACGCGGGCGCGGAGCGAGTGTACCTCGCGCTCCAGGTAGAAAAACGCGCCGATGTCGCGCGGATCGCCGACTTCCTTGAGAGTCAGCACGTCGGGCCAGAATGAGTAGACATAACCCTGGCCGTCGGGGGAGAGGAGCTCGCGCAGCTTGAGGCGCGTTTCAACGAGCAGGCGCTTCTTCTCTTCCCACGACCTTTTGCGATATTCCATCGGGAAGCGGTAGTTGCGGAAGATGTAGAAGGGCATACGCTGGAAGTCGAGTTTCTCAGCCGTGCGCATGTCCGGCTCCCAGCTATGCTTGAGGGAAAAGCCCTCGTTCTCCAGGAATTCTTCGGCCCGGTCGAGGCCTTCCTGGGTACAGGCCATTGAGAGCAAGGGGAATTCCTTGAAGTCAGCGAAGGCGCCCCACAGGTCCTGCATGACCATGGCGAAGCCGGAATTGTCATGGCCTTTCTGCATGGCCAACATCATTTTCAGCGCGATTGACGGAGACACGGGATAGCGAGACTTGATGGCTGCCATTCGACACATAGGCTCATCCTCCGGATTTTGGATTTTAGATTTTGGATTGCGCACCGGCAATCCAGAATCTAAAGCCTACAATCCAAAATCTGAAATCCAAAATCTGAAATCCAAAATCTGAAATCCAAAATCTGAAATCCAAAATCTG
>JBBITV010000004.1:0-3915 GCA_037440585.1 Chloroflexota bacterium | reverse complement strand
AAATCCAAAATCTAAAATCCGAATTGGGTGGCGACCTTGCCAGTGGGCCTGGAGGAACCACTGCATGGCCCGGGGCGCGCTTCCCGAACGAGAGTCCGGAAAGAGAGTCGGGGATAGAGACCTCGGGTTATCTGACTAGCGCGTCGATTGGGTGGCAACACTGCCAGTGGGCGCGAGAGGGACGTGGCCCAGGGATGAGGTTGTTTGCGGCCAGGCCGCAATTTGGATTAAGTACGAGTTTATCACAACAAGCCTTGATTGTCAATGGGTCTCTGGTCCAAATTTGGTCTGGAAACTACCTTAGCTGTTGTTGTCAAATTCCAACCTGCCGCTTATTTGCCTCAATACCAAAATCATGTTACACTATGTATTTAGATGCAGGAAAAAGCTTGCCTTCAGTCGAATACATCGAACATCTCAAATTCTAATGGCAGTCAAATCGAGAACGGCTAACAATGAAATCGCCCTTTCCCCAAGCAACATCGCCGTCCTGCAGGCCCTATCCCGAGGTGCTTTTGAAAGCGAGCGCGCCTACCGCTTACGCCTCCAGGCCGAGCGCCTATCCCTGATCCAGGGCTTCGAGGAACTCCTCTGCCTGGATGCCATCGACGTCCAACCTTTTCCCTACCAGGTCAAGACCGCGCAAACTGCCCTGCGCCGTTTCCGTGGGCGCGGCCTGCTGTGCGACGAGGTCGGCCTGGGCAAGACGATTGAGGCGGGGTTGGTGCTCAAGGAGTACCTGCTGCGCGGGCTGGTGCACAAAGTGCTGATCCTCACCCCGCCTGCGCTCACCGAGCAGTGGCGCGAGGAGTTGACGAGCAAGTTCCGCCTCGACTTCGTTACCCACGACGATCCGCCATTCCGCGAGCAAGGGCCGGGCGCGTGGGCCGCTTTCGACCGGGTGATCGCCTCCCTGGCGACAGCCCGGCGGCCTGAGCATCGTGCCGCCATTGAGGCCCTGCACTACGACCTGGTCATCGTCGACGAGGCGCATCACCTGAAGAACCGGGCCACAGTCACCTGGAAGCTGGTCAATAGCCTCCAGAAGAAGTATATGCTCCTTCTGACTGCCACACCTGTCCAGAACGACCTGGACGAGCTCCATAACCTGATCACGATCCTGCAGCCCGGCCAGCTCAAGACCCAGCGCCAGTTCAAGCGCCAGTTCGTCGTCCGCGGCGACCCGCGCCAGCCCAAGAACCGGGGCGAGCTGCGCGCACTCCTGGCCGACGTGATGGTGCGCAACACCCGCAGCCAGGTCAACATTACCCTGCCTCGCCGCCGGGCGCGGACAGTGCGCCTTAAGCTGACCCCGCCCGAGGCGGCGCTTTACGAAGCTGTCAGTGCCTTCGTCCGCCAGGTGCTACAGGCTGCAAGTACCCAGTCGGGCCGGGGCGACACGCTCAACAAATTCACCCTTCAGACCCTGCAGCGCGAGATCGGCTCCAGCGCCTTGGCCGCCCGGCCGACCCTGGAGAAACTGGCGGCCAATCCTGCTATTGACCCCGAACGCCGGGCGGCACTGACCCACCTGGTCGGGCAAGCCGCCGCCATCGACCGCCAGGCCAAGGCCGAGGCTCTCCTCAAGCTCCTGGCCGCCAGCGACGAAAAAGTCCTCATCTTCACCCATTTCCGGGCGACCCTGGACTACCTGGAGAAACTGTTGCGCGCAGCCGGTCACAACCTGGTCGTCTACTACGGCGGGTTGACCCACGCGCAAAAGAACGAGGCCATCGCCCGCTTTGAGGCCGATGCGCGCATCTTGCTCTCGACCGAGGCGGCCGGTGAGGGCCGCAACCTGCAATTCTGTCGGCGCATGATCAACTATGACCTGCCCTGGAACCCGATGCGCATCGAGCAGCGCGTCGGGCGCATCCACCGCATCGGGCAGACGCGCGAGGTCGAAATCTTCAACCTCTCTGCCGAGGGCACCATCGAGGACTACATCCTCCACATCCTCGACACCAAGATTAACATGTTCGAGTTGGTCATCGGCGAAATGGACATGATCCTGGGCAACCTGGCCGACGAGCGCGACTTTGAGGACATCGTCCTGGACGTATGGGCCAGGGCGCGGACACGCGAAGAACTGGCGGCAGGCATGGAGGAACTGGGTGACGCCCTGGTCCGGGCGCGCCAGGCCTACCAGGAGACCAAAAACTACGACGAGGCATTGTTTGGACAAGACTTTGGAGCGGAGTGAGCAGGGGAGATAGGTACACAGGTACACAGGTACACAGGTACACAGGGACCTGTTTCCCTGTGTACCTGTGTACCTGTGTACCTGCGGGTGTTTATGGCTGACGATCTGCAAGAATTCGTGCTAACTTATTTCGACGAGGTCGGCGCTCTGGTGGAGCGGCCGGCCTTTGGGGTGGCAGACGTACTGTTGCCCGACGACGTCGCCGGCCGGCTGGGGGTCGAGCCCTTGTTGCGGCTTGGGTTTAGCGAGGAGGCTTCTGCACCATACCCTGATGCCAGACACCTGACCGTTGGCGACACCCTGGTTGAACGGATTGAAGAAGACGTGCGGGGCCGTGGGCGGGCAACACGCTGGTTCATCAACGAGGTCGGGGTGGATAAGCGCAACCTGTTTGAGGCCATCAAGCAAGCCGTCACCGTTGCCAACGGTTGGCTTCAGGCTGAAAAGACGGCCAACGAGGCGCCACAGCGGCACTACTACGTCCGGTTCAACTTCAAGGTTGCGCTAATCACTGATGACAAGCAAGAGGAGCTGGTCTCGGTCTTGATGGACCTGAACAGCGGCCAGCCAGCGTGGGAGTTGGAGGCCACCTGGGAGCGAGTATTTCTGGAACGCGCTTGGCGCTTGCGACCCCTGCCGGAAGCGCCGTTGGCCTGGGCGCCCACCCTTGAAGAGTCTGCGCGTCTTGGAGTCCAGAGTCCGGAGTCCCGCGCCTTAACTCAACAGACTCCAGACTCCGCCTCCACAGACTCACGGAGTCTGTCGCCACTCAGTCCAGACAGCCTGGCGCGCCTCCAGGCGCGAGCGGCCGAGGCGGTCACCGTGAAGTTGGCCCCGACTATCCGTGGCCTCGAGCAGCGCAGTGCGCGTCGCCTGGAGCTGGACCGTGCTCGCCTGCAAGCTTTCTACGACGACACCGCCGCCGACCTGGAGCGCCGCATGTCCCGCACCGAGGATGAAGCGCGCCGTCACGCCCTGGCTGAGAAACTGGCCTTCGTCAATGCCGAGCGAGCCAACAAGCTAGCCGACGTTGAGGCCAAGTATCGCCTGCGGCTCGTGCTAGACCTGATTAATGCCGCCCTCATCGTGCAGCCCAAGCTCAGCCTCGCGGTCCGGGTCGAAAATCGCTATGCGTCGATTCAATATCCGTTTATCTGGGACCCACTGCTCCACCATGTCGAGCCGCCGGTGTGCCACGGTTGCGGCGAGGCACACTACCGCATCCACTTGTGTACCAACGGCCACCTCGCCTGTGACGACTGCGTTCTCACCTGCGATTTTTGCAAGCGGGAATTCTGCAAATTATGCGAGCGGGATGTGGGGGCGTGCATCGTTTGCGGTAGGGCCGTGTGTATCAAGAGCCAGGTCCGGTGTGCGACGTGCGGCCGGGTGACTTGTTCGGAGCACGCAGGGCAGTGTCACTAAAGGACTACAACAGATACCGCCCATCTTGAATGAGCAATTCGCCGTCGACGTAGACCGTCGGCTGGCCGACGACGCCGTCCTCGTGTAGGGAGGCCCGATTCTTTCCCCCGAATAATTCGTTGCGGCCGATAGCAATGTGAATCGTGCCCATCACCTTCTCGTCGGTCATGACATTGCCTTGCAAGCGCGCTGCTGGATTGGTGCCAATTCCCAATTCACCAATGACCCGCGCCCATTCCCCATTGGGTTTGCTCTCGGCCTCGGCAATCACACGCTGCAGAAACTCC
>JBBITV010000003.1:0-23333 GCA_037440585.1 Chloroflexota bacterium | reverse complement strand
GCGCTCCACTGTTGCCTTGTACTTGAGCTCGTTCCATACGATCTTGAGCGTGCTCTCCAACCCTTCGTGTAGATCGGCGTACGTCATCTCTGCACCTTCGTCTGCCCGCGCAAAGTTCTTCAAGCCCAGTACGATTCCTCGTACCCGGTCCACACCCTCTTGCGATTCGGCCACCGCCTGAGCGAGGTCCTGCAAAAGAAAATCTACGTCATGCCCGTCCTCGATGAGAGGCAGGGAAGCAGGCGAGCAGGGATGTCGGGAAGATGATCTCTCCCCTGCCATTTCGGCGAGTGCACGCCGGTACGCGGTGACCACCTCGCGCAGATCGACGGCATAGCGAGCCATGGTGGTCAGATTGCTGTGAATGAAGCCAAGGGGGTTGTTGAGCTCGTGAGCGATGCCCGCCGAGAGGGTGCCCAGGGAGGCCATCTTGGCGGCCTGAACAAGCTGGGTCTGGGCAGTCTGCAATTGCGTCAGGCTGGCCTTCAGCTCGCGGAAGAGGCGAGCGTTCTCCAGCGCCAACGCGGCATCGGCGGCGAGTGCTATCAACTGATCTTCATCCTCGGCGGTGAAGGGCCGGTCATCGTCTTTCTCGGTCACGTATAGATTGCCGATCGCTTTGCCGCGTGCAGTAATCGGCACAGCCAGCAGACTTTCCAATCGCAAGGTATGCCCCGCCCCCAGCAGCACGCTCGGCAGTTGGCGCATGGCAGGCTGTTTGGAATTGCCCGCTCGTTCTTCAGAGATAAGGTCATCGCTGACAAAGTGGGTCAGTGTCCCATCTTCGTCAAAGGCGGCCAGGGTACTATGCCGGGCGCCGACCAATTGGCGCGCGGAGTTGGCCAGTATTTGCAATACGGCCTCGAGGTCGAGGGTGCTGACCAGCGTACGCGAGACCGCGTGCAGGGTCTGGAGCTGCCTGGCACGGCGTTCCGACTCGGCATACAATTTTTGCACTTCGTCGAATAGACGGGCATTCTCGATGACCGTGGCCACCTGTGAGGCGATCAGGCTCAACAAGCGCTCGTCACTGGAGAAATAATGCGGCCGGATGCTGCCGAGGCCAATGGCACCGATCAATCGTCCGCCGAAGATGAGCGGTAGCAGGATCACAGTCTGGGCGTTGCCGTGCCGCATGACCTCACGTTGTTTATCATTGAGGCGCGTGTCATGTTGGGGGTCTGTGAGAATGATTGGGTACCGTTCACGCACAAGCTGCTGCAACAACTCCGTGTGCGATATCGAGATGCGCATACCCTTGCATGCGTCCAACACATGGGAGGGCATGGTTTCGTAGGTCGCGCGCACGTGCATCTCCTCGGCCTCGGGATCGTAGAGCATGATCTCTGCACCCTCAAAGCCGGCGGCGTGGGCCACTTTGGCCACCAGAGCCTCGAGGGTACTCTGCAGATCGCTGCCTGTTGTGACCAGCCCGCCCACCTCGGCCAGGGCTTGCAGCTCGCCAGCGCGGAGCACAACGGCCTGGTGTGCCAGCGCACTTTCTACGGTGACGCCGACTGATGCGCCGATGGCCGCCAGCAAATCCAGGTCGTCTGCACTGAAGGTACGCGGGGTGTAGTCCGCTACAGCCAGCACGCCGATCAGGCGTCCTTTGTTCTTGATCGGCGTAGAGGCATAAGCGCGTAGTCCTGACTGTTTGAGCCCACGATCGGCTATGTGTGGATCGGTCACTACATCTTCGAAAGCGATCGGTTTGTCACCACTCGTCACCTGCTCCTCACTTGACGCCTCGAGAGGCAGCAGAGCGAAGCTGCGTGCGACTTCTAGCGAAAGGCCGCAGACGGCTCGTACCTTGAGTCGCTGATCGGTTGGATCGAGCAGCGCAATCAGCCCGACCGTCATATCCAGTGCGGATATCGCCGCCTCCAGAGTCGCGCCAAGGGCTTGATCCACGTCCAGCAATTCGCTTACCGCCGCGCCCACAGCACTCATGGCCAGGAGTTGCCGGTTGGCCTCGCGCATGATAGTGAAGGATTGGTACAGACTCGCGGCCATGTCGTTAAAAGCCTGGCTGAGCCGGCCAATCTCATCGTGCGAGTGGACCGGCAGGTTGGTCGGGGTGCGCAGGTCACCGTGGGCTACGCTTTCGGCGGCCAGGGTCAGGCGGCGCAGGGGTAGTGAGATATTGCGCTCGACGATGAGCCAACCGAGGACGACGGTTACTACGTGCAACCCACCCAGCAACAGGCCGAACTCCCACACATCGGACGCTTTACGGTAGATGGCCAGGCGTCCTACCAGAGCACCGAATTCGGCCAGAGCCAGGAGTGCCAGCGCGGTGAACACCAGCGCCAACTTGGGTCCAAGGTTGAGGCGGCGCACAAGGTGCACGCGTGTGTTCTCCCTGAAAGTATTCAATTAGTTTATCGACAGTCAGGGCAGGGACTTTAGATCAAAGAGGGGGTAGAGATTCTGTCAAGAGACCAACATCGTCTCCGCCCGGCGCCCATTTCCGGACACGTCAACCTCAGGCCGATACGCCTGCCGCCGATACAACTCGGCATAGACGCCGCCTAGCGCCAGCAGCTCGTCGTGGGTGCCGCGCTCCACGATCTCGCCGTCGTCGATCACCAGCACCTGGTCCGCGTTGCGGATGGTGGAGAGGCGGTGCGCGATGACGAAGCTGGTCCGGCCATGGAGCAGCTCGGCCAGGGCCTGCTGGATGAGCAGCTCGGTACGGGTGTCCACGCTGGACGTGGCCTCGTCGAGGATCAGGATGCGCGGGTCGGCCAGAATGGCGCGGGCGAAGCAGATGAGCTGGCGTTGGCCCTGGCTCAAGGTCCCGCCCCGCTCGCCCAGGACCGTCTGGTAGCCGTCCGGCAGGCGCAGGATGAAATCGTGGGCGCGGGCGGCGCGCGCAGCGGCTTCCACCTCGGCATCCGTCGCGTCCGGACGGCCGTAACGGATGTTCTCGGCGATGGTGCCGGCGAAGAGGAAGCTGTCCTGGGTGACGATACCCATCTGGCTTCGCAGACTGGCGCGGGTCACGCGGCGCACGTCGAGCCCGTCCACGGTCACAGCGCCACCCGTCACGTCGTAGAAACGGCCGATCAGGTTGGCGAGGGTGGTCTTGCCCGCACCCGTCGGGCCGACGACGGCGATTGTTTGCCCTGGCTCGGCCATCAGGTTGATGTTGCGCAACACCGGGTGCTCCAGGTCGTAGCCAAAATCCACGTGGTCGAAGACGATGCGGCCCCGGATAGGCGGCATCGGGATGGCGTCGGGTGCATCGGTCAGGTCGGGCGGAGTGTCGAACAGGTCGAAGATGCGCTCGGCGCCAGCCAGCGCCGCCTGGGCCGTAGCGTAGAGGATGGTGATCTGCTGGATCGGGCGGAAAAATTGCTGCACGTAGGTCAAGAAGGCCACAACCACACCGACTGTCGCCAGATTGCGGATCACCAGGTAGCCACCGTACCCGGCGACGATGGCAATCGCCAGGCTGCTGAACACATCGATGGCCGGGGTGAAAGCTGAAGTCACGGCATTAGCCTGGATGTTGGTGTCGCGGTTGGCCGCATTGCGCCGGGCAAAGCGTTCCAGGTTCGCCGCCGTCCGGTTGAACGCCTGGGCCACCTTGATCCCGGCGATGTTTTCCTGCAGGTCGGCCGAAACGTCGCCAATGGTCTCGCGGGTCTGGCGGTAGGCAATCCGCGCCCGCCGGCCAAAGACGTTGGTCGCCACGGCCATCATCGGGAGGACGACAAAGCTCGCCAGTGCCAGCTCCCAGTTCAGCAGTAGCATCGCCACCATAAAGCCGATCAATCCTAACATGCCGCTGATCACCTGAACCAGGCCCTGGCCGAGGAGCATGTTGATCGTTTCAACGTCGTTAACCAGGCGCGACATCAAGTCACCCGCTTCGTGCTTGTCGAAATAGGCCAGTGAAAGAGTCTGCACCTTCTCAAAAATCTGGGTGCGGATGCGGGCGAGAGTGTTCTGAGCCACCCAACCCATCAAGTAAATCTGGAGGCGCATGGCCACCATCGCGACCAGGAAGGTGGCGAAGAGCAGCCCCATTATGCGTGCCAGCCCCAGGGGGTCGCCTCGCGCGATGAACCCATCGACGGCCAGGCCAATCAAGTATGGGCCAGCCGTCTGCATCAGCGCAGTCACCACTGTCAAGGCCATGACGATGATGAGTTGGCGTTTGAAGGGCGCCAGGTAGCCGAGCAGACGGCGGGTTACCCGGCCGCGATCAGTCGCGCGTTCTTCCGCAAGTTCGGCCATGCGGGCCATTGGACCACCGTGAAACATTAGACCATCTCCTGTTGTGTTTCGGGTTTCGGGTTACGGGTTTCGAGTTCAACGCCCGAAACCCGAAACTCGAAACTCGAAACTCGAAACTCTGTTTCATCTTCCCGCAATTGCGATCCGACGATTTCCGCGTACAACGCGCTCTCTGCCATCAACGTCTCGTGCGTCCCGCTGGCCGCTACCTTGCCCTGGTCCAGCACCAGGATCAGGTCCGCGTTGCGGACGGTGCTGATGCGTTGGGCAATGACGAAGCTCGTCCGGCCTCGCATCAGCCCGGCCAGCGCCTGCTGGATCTGGTATTCGGTTTCGGCGTCCACAGACGACGTGCTGTCATCCAGGATGAGGATGCGCGGGTTGACGAGCAAGGCGCGGGCAATGGCGATGCGCTGTTTCTGCCCCCCGCTCAGCGTGGTGCCGCGCTCACCGACGGGCGTATCGTACCCCTGGGGCAAAGCGGCGATGAAGTCGTGCGCCTGAGCTGCCCTGGCGGCGGCAGCAATCTCTTCCATCGTCGCCTCAGGCCGGCCAAAGGCGATGTTCTCGCGGATCGAGCCGCTGAACAGCGTGGTCTCCTGCAGAACGATACCGACCTGGGTGCGCAGCGATTCCAGGGTCACGTTGCGCACGTCGATGCCGTCAATCGCCACGCGGCCGCCGGTCACGTCATAGAAGCGCGGGATGAGGTTAATGATGCTGGACTTGCCGGACCCGGTCGCGCCCAAAATCGCGACGGTCTGGCCCGGCTCAGCGATAAAGCTGACGTGGCTCAAGGTGTCACGATCGGCGCCAACGTAGCGGAACGAGACGTCCTCGAAGGCAACGCGGCCCTCTACAGGCGGCAAGGGCATGGCGCCAGGACGGTCAGTGACTTCGGATTCAGCGTCGATGATTTCGAAGATGCGCTTTGCGGAGGCGTCCGCGCGCGAAATGTTCGCTCCTTGCATCCCGAGCATGAAGACCGGCATGATCAGAAAGTTCAGATAGGTCAGGAACGCGACCAGTTGGCCGATACTTAGTTCGCCGCCGATGACCCATAGTCCACCCAGCCACACCACGCCGAGGACGCCCAGGTTGTACACAAAGAAAACGATCGGGAAGTTGCCTGAGAACATGCGGACGACCGCCAGGTTCTGGTCCAGCAGTTCCTGATTGACGCGCCGGTAACGCCCGGCTTCGTAAGGCTCGCGAGCAAAGGCCTGCACCACGCGTACGCCAACCAGGTTCTCTTGCAGGACCGTATTCAACGCGCCCAGCTTCGCCTGTACACGCCCGAACATGGGCGATACCTTACGGACGAATTGCCCGATTGCGACAAGCATCACCGGGATCGTCAACAGGGCAATCATTGCCAGATTCCAGTTCATGCGGACCAAAATCGCCGCACTTCCCAGGAGCATGAGCAGGGCGGAGACGAGCTGAAGCACCCCTTGCCCGGCGAACTCGCGCACAGCTTCCACATCGCTGGTGACGCGCGTCATAAGCTGGCCGGTCTGCGCCTGATCGTGGTAGCTGAAACTCAGGCTCTCGATCTTGCTGTACAGCACGTTCCGCAGGTCATAGGCCACGCCCTGCGACGCTTTCTCCGACAGGTAGCCTTGCAAGAAAGAAAATAGTGCGCGTACCAGTGCCACAACCACGACCCCGAACGCACCCAAAACGATGACCTGGGCGTTCCTGGCGGTGATGCCTGAATCGATGATCAGGCGGATGATCTGTGGCATAACCAGGCTGCCGGCAGTGGTCAATAGCAGGCTGACAAATGCCATGAGGGTGGTCAACCAGTAGTGGCGTAAGTAGCCCAAAGCACGACGAAGTGAGACCATACCTTATATTTATACTGATGTAAAGAGAATTGTCAAATGAGTATGGACTTTTTACCACGATTCAGTTATAATTGCATTAGAGCAGTGATAGCTATGCGTGTCTGCCTGACAATCCCCAGCCTCATTGGCCGCATCCTTCCCACATGACGGCGATGAGGCAGCACCAGGTGAACAGCCACATGAGGAGGTCAGCCATGCTGAGCCGCATGGAGTTGGAGCAGTTGAGTCGTTACCGCAATCCCAAGTACCCCGTTACGAGTTTCTTCCTCAATATTGACAAGGGAAGCCCTGACGAGCAGAAAATCAATATTCGCCTCAAGAACGTGCTGGCGCGCGCCGAAGCGCAACGCGCCCGGTGGACCAGGGCCCAGCAGGAGTCTCTGGACCAGGACCTGGAACGCATCAAGCATTTCGTGCGCGAGCAGTCCGTCCGGGGCGGCAGCGCGGTGGCCATCTTTGCCTGTTCCGCCGATGGATTCTGGCAAACCTACACGTTTCCTCACCGTTTGAGCAACGCGATCTATTTCAACCACAGTCCCTACGTCAAACCTCTGTTCCGGCTGCTGGACCGTTATAAGTCGTGCGTGACCGTGTTGGTAGGCAAGGGTAAGACACGTATTTTTCTAATCCAGGGGGACCACGTCCAGGAGCAGGAGAACGTGCAGACCCCGGTCCCCAAGCGCCACGAGCAGGGCGGCTGGGCCCAGGCGCGTCTGCAACGCGCCCATGACGAAGCTGTCGGCCACCACCTCAAGATCACCGCCGATCAGCTTTTCGAGTTGTATCGCCAGACGGAGTTCAGTAAGCTGGTTGTCGCCGGGACCGAGCCCGTAGTGAGTGAGTTCAAAGAGGTTCTACATCCATATCTGAAGGAACGACTGGTGGGGACGCTCGCGCTGGGGATGACGGCAGGGTCCAAGACGGTTAAGGAACGTACTGAGGCACTGGTGCATGAAGCTGAGCTGCGTGAGGCCGAAGAACTTGTGGACAAACTCGAGAACGAAGTCGGCTCTGGCGAGCGCGGCGTCACCGGGCTGCGGGAGACACTACGGGCCATCCAGAAAGGCCAGGTGATGACCCTGCTGGTCAACGATGGCTACACCGAGGCCGGCAAGCGCTGCATCCAGTGCGGCAATCTGACCTTGCGTGCCGAGCCGCGCTGCCCGTACTGTGGTGGCAAGCTTGAGCCAGTGCCTGACGTCGTGAGCGAGATCCTCGACCGGGCCTTCGAACAGGATTGCGAGGTGAAGGTACTCGATGGTGATCCTGGCGACCGGCTGGCGTCGGTGGGACGGATCGGGGCGCTGTTACGGTTCAAGGTGACGGCGTAGACAGAAACACTACTCGCGTAGCTCCTTCTCCTGCAACAATGCATTCGCCCACGCGGCGTCAGGCTCGGGCAGCGGTGGCTCTGGTACCTGGTGGTAGTCTACCGCTCGCCGGTACGGGCCCGAGTCATAGGCGCGATTCACGACGATTTGCAAATCCAAGGGGAGATCCGGGTCTGGCTCCCGTAGCGGAACTGGTATGCACGGCAAAGGTTCACGCAAGCGTACCGGATATAGCTCGTAGTCCATGGTGGTCCCCAAACGTGTCGCGGCCCGATTGATCAATACCAGGTAGTCGCACGCCAGGGATTCGACGACTACCTGGAGATCGGGGTAAGGCAGCAGACGCTGGCCGCCACGCAGCAAGTCAAGCTCAATCAGGTTGGCGTCGCTGTCCAGCACCTCACGTTGCTTCTCCTCGTACGCGCGGCGGTCGGGGCCTGGGCGCTTGTTGGATGGGCTGGCAATCTCGATGAGCGTCACAAGCTTATGTCCGCGACTTGCATCACGGATTTCGACAAACCGGTGTTGCAATGGATCTGTCCGCACCGTAAGCCGTACGGGTTCACTTAGCACAGTACGTGCCTGCTCGACGACTGCCACAGATACAGTTGGTGGCGTGGCCGGGGGACGGACTACTACCACGTCAGGTACTATGCGGTGCGGGATACCCGCCTCGAGAACGACCCCCAGTTCGGGCCGCATCTGTAATCGCGCATAGTAGGGTTCGGGCAGCCGCACGTTAAGTTCGGCCCGCAACTCGGCCGCGAGGGCGTCGTGAAAGTCAGACCACAGGTCTGGCGCCTCCAGGTATGGGTCCATGCCGGGAAAGGGTGAGGGCATCTAGATTCGTTATCCTCCGCCTTCTTGTGGGCTCTATCTGAATTGTACCATCTGGGGTGACGACATGCAAGTTCAATTCTGCTCCAGAGGTAATTTCGGTGCTTTCAGAAACTTTTCCTCCAGTGAGTTCACCAGACCTGCAACATCGTCCAGCCCAAACTGCGGGACGCCCACGTCGAATGGCTGATCGGCGACGATAGCGATCAGTTCCTCCGGCCGGCAAATCAGGTCGTTGCTGCGCGCGCGGCGCGAGACCTCGATCTTCGGCTTGTCCGATCGCTTGAACCCCTCCGTCAGGATGAGGTCCACGCCGGTGATGGACGCGGCGATCTCGTCCAGGCTGAGCTCGTGCTCCAGCCGGCGCACGTGGGCCAGCCTGGTGGGCGAAGCGATGACCACCTGGTCGGCGCCGGCCTGGGCGTGGCGCCAGGTGTCTTTGCCCGGCAGGTCGAAGTTAAAGTCGCCGTGGCTGTGGTGCTTGATGGTCGCCACGCGGTAGCCGCGCCGTTTTAGCTCGGCAATCAATTTCTCCAGCAAAGTGGTCTTGCCTGAATCTGACTTGCCGACGACACAGATAATTGGTATCATCCGCCCGTCTTCAGACCCCCAGGTCTTCAGAGACCCTGGGGGTCTTTCTCAGTCAACCCCCAATCGCCGACATCCCCCGCGCCTGGGGCAAGACGTGCTCCTGCAATTGATGGCTCTTCGGTTTGGCCAGCACCGTGCCCATGATCAGCGCCTGGAGGGTTGACTCGTCCGCGCCAGCACGCAAAGCCGGTATCAGGTTGACCTCACCGTCCTTCAGCAGGCACGGCCGTAGCCGGCCGTCCGCCGTCAGGCGCAGACGGTTGCAGTCGTCGCAAAAATGCTGGCTGACCGGGTTGATAAAACCAATGGTGCCCACCGCGCCCGGCAACTGGTAGATCTGGGCCGGGCCGTTGCCGCGAAGGCCATTGACAGCGGTTAGTTCTCCCAGGGCTGCCAGCCGCTCACGCATTTCTCTTACCGGTACAAAGCGCTTGCCTGCGGCAGGAAAGTCCTCGCCCCAATCGCCCTCATTCCCAATGGGCATCAACTCGATGAAACGCACGTTCCAGGGCCGGCTCAGGGTTAGGCGCGCAAAGTCTTCGATTTCATCCTCGTTCAGATCTCGGATCACAACCATGTTGAGCTTGATGGGCGTCAGGCCGGCACGCTCGGCCGCCTGGATGCCACGCCACACCTGATCGAGCCGGCCAAAGCGCGTAATGCGGGCGAATCGTGCCGCTTGTAATGTGTCCAGGCTGACGTTGACGCGGGCCAGCCCGGCTTCCGCCAGCGGTTCGGCCAGGCTGGATAGCAAGACGCCGTTGGTCGTCAACGAGATTTCCTCGACACCAGGAATGGAGGCCAGCGCCGCCACCAGTTCCGGCAGGTCGGCACGAACGAGCGGCTCGCCGCCGGTCAGCCGGAGCTTGCGCAGGCCCAGCCCCACTGCTGCCCGAACCACCTGCACGATTTCTTCGTAGCGCAGGATTTCCTCGCGCGGCTGCCATACAACGCCTTCTGGCGGCATGCAGTACACGCAGCGCAGGTTGCAGCGGTCCGTCACGGAGATACGCAGGTAATCGATTACTCGACCGAAAGAATCTCGGCAAACAGGCATGGATTCCCCCGTGTCCACTCAGGCTCGTAGTAGGCGCTTTAGCGTCATCAGGACGCCGGAAAAGCGGCTGAAGCTGCTACTACGAAGTTACCATCAACATTCCGGAAGGCGGTCTGACCGGTCTGCGATGCCCAGTGCACGGGCAGTCCTATCACCTGGTAGTAGCCACCCTGCGCACACGCCCGGCACAGCACCTGCCCATTCCATCGCACCTCGCGCCGGTCATTGATCCCCTCGCCGCAAATCACACACGCTACCCGGCTGACCGGTCGCCCAGGCTGATCGTGGTCCGGGATGTTCACGACGACTTCCTGAACGACAAACAATTCGCCGTCAGGCATGACCTTGTATGCCTCCCGTTGGGCTGCACTCTTGTCCAGGCCGGGCAGGGCATAGCTCCACACCCGGTCGCGGGCGTCGTCACGGGCCAGGACGCGCACGGCGCGGCCCGTTGCCAGGTCTACGAAAGTGCAGGCGCACTTTCCATAGTCCATATGTTTCAAGGTGCGCTTACCCAGCCGGCAGCCCGTGACGGCGGCGATGGCATCGGCCATGCAGCGGTCGATCTCGACGTAGACGATGAGGCGCTTGCCCTGGGTTGGCTCGTCGATACCAAGGAGCTGGCAACCCAGCATCGCCATTCGTACGCCCAGCACCTGGCCGGGGCAGACACAGCCCCGGTGCATGGTTGCAGCGTCGGCCAACAGCTCGTCGAAAGGACGCATAGCAATTCTCCTCCCGCCATGTCATTCTGAGCGAAGCGAAGAATCTCCAAGCGCAGCATCTCAGTGCCGCCGCGAGACTCTTCGCTGCGCTCAGGGTGACAAACAAAAATCGCCAGCCGGAAAAGAAAGCTGGCGAAGTCAAGCCTGAACCTGATTGCTCGGGCGATGACGGTGCTGTTTCGAGCGGCACCGTCATCCATGCGCCTCTCCTTTCCAAGCACGAGGAGGCAGGGGTGTTTCCTTCCCTACCCACGACCGATGGCGACCTTCTGCCATCGGTCCCCCTCTTCGGGGTTCGGCTTCCAGACCGTGGAGCTATATCCAGATGTATAGGTCTTTAGGTCTGGAGGCTCGGAGAGTGTATAGGTTTGTAAGTCCTACCGTTTATTATACCAGTTAAGCAGTCGATGAAAGTCCAAAGCAGGTCTAAAATTGGTCGTAATTTACAGGTTCACAGGTACACAGGGAGACGTGGAGATGTTTACTATACACCGCCGCTGAAGACGATCACCGGGGTGACTGGCAGGCCAACATGCTCTCGTGAGCAATGAAGTCTTGCGTTATCCTGGCCAGGCCCGAATAAAATGGCGTTGTGGCGTGCCGCAAGATGCTATCCGCGAAATCGGGTACCCACCTGGCCAGGTGGTCTTTCAGGAAAGCCTGGGCCAGGAGCTGGAAGTGGGCTGCCTCCCCCTGGTCTTCGCTTTGCCTGGCTTCCAGTTCCCGGGCGGTGAGGTAGTGCATAAATTCCAGCTCAGCCGAGATGTGGTCGGGCAGGTCCTTGAAATCGTCTGAGACGGCGACGTCTGCTTCTGCAGACCTTGTAGACCTTCACCCGGGTATTGAAGTATGCCGACATACCGGTGATGTGCTCGTACATCACCCCGGTGATCTCGTTCGGGTTGGCGCCTTTGTCCCTGGCCCACCGGCCGTAAGCCCAGTGCCCCTGCCCGTAGCACATGGCCACGACGTCCGGGTGAATCCCCTCGGAGAGCTTAGCCGTCACCCTGACCCGGCCTACCTGAGACTCCACGTAGACGGTGTCGCCCTCGGCAATCCCATTGAAGCGGTAAGGCCCCACATCGACGGTGCCCTTTTCCTTGAACTCCTCCCAGCCGCCGGGCAGGGGTTCCCAGATTCTTGCCGTCCTCACTCGGGTATACCCTTCGGCCGTGTCGCCATAGGCCCCGCCGATGCCGTCAAAGGACTGCTGAAGGCTGGGGTAATACTCTCCCAGCTTCTTCCCCAGGGCGATCGCCAACTCTACCTCGCTCTTGGTGTCATAGAGAGGCTCTACCGCTGTTCACAAGTGACTTGGACAGCAAGGTTAGCCCAACGGGCTTAGCTCCTTCAGCCCAACTTCCTCTCCGGCCACCAGGCCCAGGGCTTCCAGCCGGCGCCGGATGGCCGGCCCGGAGACGCGCTCCCCGGCCGATAACAACTCGTCACCGACGAATACCAGGGGCGCCGGCAGCCCGTCCCGGCGGATCAGTTCAAGCACATGGAGGAAACGGGCCATGTCTGGCGAGAAAAGGTCTACGTACTCGACGGTAACCTGGTCGCCGAAGTGGCGCGTCAGGCTGGCGGCGACCCACTCCGTTGCCTGGCGCCAGCCGTCCGATGTTCCGGCGGCGCAGGCCGCGGGTGTACCGAAGATGCGCACGGGGATGGGATGGTCCATTCTCAGCAGCACCCCGGGCCCATGTTCGGTCCACAAGCCAGCGGCATGGGCATGGCACTGCCGCCGTCGCCGCTGCGGATGAACATCATCGAGCGGAAGGCTTGCTGCGTTTCAGGGCTGTGGCACTCGGGGCACTCTGGCTTGAACCCTGCCTCCTTCTGTTTGAAGGTCGCAAAAACCTCAAAACCGTGGCCACAGCTCTGGCATTGATAGTCATACTTGGGCATTTGTAGATAAACCTCCCTATTTGGCAACCCAGGATTCCCGCCCGGGCTACCCTCTCTCGATTTCAACCTCCTCGCCTGGCGGGCGGCTGGGTGAAGCGCTCGCAGCCACTTCCATCAGTTTGGCGATAATAGCGCCAATGCTGGCCATCCGGCCCTCGCCCACCTGCCCCAGGGCCATCATCCCGCGCTCCGGCCCGACAAAGTGATAGCCTCGCCCTTTGAGCCGCGCCACGTTGTCCTGGACGACCGGGTTGGCCCACATGGTGTCATGCATAGCCGGGGCGAAGACGACCGGCGCTTGGGTCGCGAGGACCGTCAGCGACACCAGGTCGCCGGCCAGGCCGTGAGCGATCCGGCCCAGGATGTTGGCGGTGGCGGGCGCTACCAGCACGATGTCGGCTAAGTGGGCTAGTTGGATGTGGGCGACCGGCGTCCGTGTGGCGGCAGCCCACATGTCCACGTCTACCGGCATCTCGGTGGTGCTTTCCAGGAGCAGCGGAGTGATGAACCGGGCGGCCGCCGGGGTCATCACCGCCCGCACCGTCGCCAGGTAGCGCCAGCGGAGTTGGCCGATGAGTTCGGGGATATAGTGCACGGCGACGCTTCCCGTTACCCCCAGGACGATGGTTTTGCCAGCCAGCATAGTCGGCGATAAGCGATCAGCACCCACCGGCGCCCGCCAGCGCGCCGAAGTCGACCCCCAGCAACTGGCTGATCTCCTGGTTCACCTGGGGCAAGAAGCCCTGGGCTTGCTGCTGGGCCCGGAAGTAGGCGGTGATAATGGGGTTGCGTTGCGCCTCCCCCTGTAACCGGCGCAGAGTGTCAATCTCCGCCTGGGTGATGTCGCCGCCGTTCTGCTGCTTTTGCATCAGGGCTTGCTGGCGCTCCTGAAGTTCCGCCAGCAGGCGCTGGGCCCCCGCATCGGCCTTGAGCCGCGCCTCGGCTTGCCGGAAGGCGGCGATAGCGGGCGCCGCCCGCAGCTTCAGGGCGAACACGTGCACGGCTTCTTCTAGCACTGGATCTAACACCTGTCTATCTCCTCTTCTTGATGACCGCCGACAACCCTCACCCCAGCCCTCTCCCACAGGGAGAGGGAGCCCGCGGTCGGCGGTCGGCGGTCGGCGGTCGTTCTAACAACACCCCGTGCCGCAATTGGCGGCGAAGTCGATCCCGATATCCAGGGAAATGATCCGGTCGATCTCCTGGCACATCTGACTCAGCCGTTCCTGGGCTTCTGCATAGACTTGCACCGCCGGCTGAGCCAGCATCTCGGCGTGCAAGCGTTGCAGGTCGCGGCGGTCGGCGTCACTCAGCGTCCCCAGCATGGCCATCATTCGCAGGGATTGTTGCCGTTCCTGAAAGGCCCGGATGGCGGCCTGGGCCGCGCCGTCGTTGCGCAACTGCCACTGAGCTTCATCGAATGCCTCGAACTCCGGCGTCCTGGCCAGCACGGCCGCAAAATCCCGCGCTGCCTGCAATGCCTGGGTCTCTCCTGTTCCTACTGTGTGTATCTCCGTAAACTGTCGCATAATTCTCCCTCGGTTTGTCAGACTTGGGACTTGGGACTTGAGACTACTGTATGTCAACCCCCAGCTACAGGGGGAAAAATAGCGTTCGTACCGCCCTCATCCCCTCGACCGCTGTCTCGCGCGCAGCTCAAGGGGAAAGCCGGCTGGATAAGTGAGTTCAGGGCAGATACGACTTCCACTGGCGGCAGCCCGTTCTCATCCCAATCCCGGAGCGCGTAGTAGCGCGTGAGCATCGCCTGGAACTGCTGGCGGTCGATGCGGTGGCCTTTGGTCCGCCGGAGAGGCATCGGGTCGTCAAAATAGCGTTTGGGCAGCGTATCATCTGCCCGGGTCACCCCCTCACGCACGTTGATCACCCGCTCCAGGTTCACGATGCGCTGCCCCACCTGGCGCAACTCTTCAGGGGTCACCTCCAGCCCTGTCCCCAACCGCACCAGCTCGGCCATGTGCTCATACTTCGTGAGATGCGGGCTGTTGAAGCCGTGGGTGATGAAGCGGCACAGCCCCAGCGCGTCGCCCACGGCATAGATCTCTTCCGACCAGGCTACGGAAACCTCTTTGGTATCGTAGGCCGTCATATCCGTGTTGACCGGCCGGCCATAGATTTGCGCTAACAGCTCGGCCGGGAACTTCGTGAAGATCTCCAGGGTGGGCCGGTTGCGCAGGTGGTCGGCGCCGCGTGAAGCCACGGCGATCCCCAACGCGAAGGCCTTGATGTAGCGCACGTCGTGAGGATCGGACTGGGGCAGCCCCTTGACGGCGATGAGATAGTCGGCGGCCTCGGGTGGGAAGAAACGCAGGGCCTGGCTGCTCTCGGCCAACACGTCCCCAAAACCGCGCCGGTCGGCGATGTCCTCGATCAGTGCCCGCACCAGCTCATAGTCGCCGAAGGCCAGGTGACCGCCGGTCATGTCCCGGCCAATGAGCCCCCGCTGATACAGCTCCATCGCCCAGCCGATGATGGTCCCGGTGGACGAAGTGTCCAGCCCCAGGTCGTTGCACAGGTTGTTCAGCTCGATGACCCGTTCGGCGCCGGAGATCCCCAGGTTGGCGCCCAACAGGCCGACTGTGGAATACTCCGGCCCCTGCCCGCCCAGCTTGTTCACGTGGCGGCAGTGAACGTTGCACCCGAAGCAGGAGACCATTTTGTCCACGAGCTTCTCGATCTCGGCCGCATCCAGACTGTCGTCGAAGGCGTTGAGTTGGCTGTTGTGGGTGCGGATGGCGCCCAGGTGGTTGCTGACCTCGTAGAGCAACGGTGTGCCCACCTGGCCGAGAAACCGGATGACGTGGGAATCGGCCAGGCTCTGGCGCACTTCCTTGACTTTGGCCAGGAAACCGTCCCAGTCGGCCACGGGTAGCTGTCCTTTGTCGGCCGCCACCACGGCCTTGAGGTGCTTGGAGCCCATGACCGCGCCCAGGCCGCCCCGGCCGGCGGCCGCTTTGGGACCTGTCATCACCGCCGCCATGCGCACCCGCTTCTCCCCGGCGCGGCCGATGCAGGCCACCTGCACCCCCGGACCCAGTTCGGCTTGCAGGGCTGCCCGGGTCTCCCGGGCGTTGAGACCCCACAGGTGCCGCGCGTCGCGTAACTCGGCGCGGCCATTCTCCAGGTAGAGGTAGACGGGGTGTTCCGCCCGGCCGAAGAAGATGAGCCGGTCGTGGCCGGCGGCGCGCATCTTCGCCGCGAAGTGGCCACCGGTGTTGCTGTCGCCCAGGATGCCGGACTCAGGCGATTTGGCGGTGACGTTCATACGACTGCCACTGGGGGCCAGCGTGCCGGTGAGCAGCCCGGGTCCGAAGATCAGCACGTTATCGGGTGACAGGGGATCCAGCCGAGGCGGCAGGTACTTGTACAGGTAGTATACGTTCAGGCCCCGCCCACCCAGGAAGGCGCGCACGGCGTCGGGTGGTGTCTTCTCGTAGACAATACGGCCAGCAGTCAGGTCCACCAGGGTCAGGTTGGGTTCTATGGCCATTCGGTGCTCCTGAAGGTTGTCATGTCCTGGCCCGCATCCCCGCCGAAGGAAACAGTGACAGGTCCACCAGCTCCATTCGACATAGCCTTGCAGGATCCATAGCCAGCACTAATTCTTCGAGAACGCGGCGCGTACCCTGCTCTCAGGCAAGCCAGCCAAAGGGTTGCCACTCAGGTTGGCGGCCGCCTCCCCCACCCAGGTGGCGAAGGCCAGGAACTCATCCGGGTGGAAACGCAGGGTGAGGTTGCCGTAGTCCAGGTGGATGTGCCCTTCTGGACACTGCTGGATGCCGCCTCTGCGCTCGTCTTGCGCTAACATCTTCCAGCCTTGCATGGTGGTTTTCTCCTCTCTTACCCGAAATGCGATTATCTATGGCCCTGTTCCTTCAGCAGCGCCGGGATTTCTTGCGCGATGTCATCGCGCACCTGGCGGAAGACCTCCAGCACTTCCTCTTCTGTTCCGGGCACGCTGGCCGGGTCGGGGAAGCCCAGGTGGACGCGCCGGCCCTGGCCGAGCCAGAGCGGGCACTCTTCGGCTGCGGCATCGCACACCGTGACGACCAGGTCGAAAGGTGCGTCGCGGAATTGGCCGGCGGATTTGGAACGCGCCCCCCGGTGGTCAATGCCGATCTCGGCCAGGGCCTGCAGAGCAAGCGGGTGAACGTAGCCGGTCGGTTTCGTCCCGGCCGAGACCGCCTCCCACTCGTCGCCCAATCTGGCGTTGACGATGGCCTCGGCCATCTGCGACCGGGCCGAGTTGCCGGTACAAAGAAACAAGACTTTACGCTTCATCGCTTACCATCTCCATAGATTTGTTCGCCCAATCTCTCCAAAACATCCAGCCCCTTCACTTCATGTGGTAGCAATGGCACTTGCAACACCGGCACGGGGAACCGCCAGGCAATCTCCGCCAGGTATTTCTCCTGCATGGCGCGCCGGGCGCGCGCGAACGGCGTTGTGGCCTGTTCCGGCGGGATGACGAAGTTGGCGACGACCAGCCCCGGCTCGATACCTACCGTGCGCAGCTCTTCGACGGCCCGGTAGGCTTCGAGGATCGGCGTCGACTCGGGGTACATTACGAAGGCGAAGGTACTGCGATCCGGATCGCGCATCATCTCAATGACTTGCCCAAAGCGCTGCTTGGCCACATCGTCGGCGGCCGTGGTGTCCACCGAGGCGAAAACTTTCACGTCAATCTGTTTGCTCCAGTCGATGGGCAGTTCCAGCAGGCGCAGCGTGTGGCCGGTGGGCGCAGTGTCGAAGACGATCGCCTGCCAGTTGTCCTGTGAGGCATACTCGATGAACTTGTCGAAGGCCGCTATCTCTTCGGTGCAGGGCGACTCCAGTTCCTCGGCCATCACCTGGATGGCTTCCGGTGGGCGGCTGCGCTGGCGCGCGTCGTCCAGGATACGCGCCTTGTAGGCCTCGGATGCGGCCTTGGGATCAATCTTGGCCGCCCACAGATTCCCAATCCCGGCGACAGAGGCCACTTCGTCCCCGACCGGCACGCCCAACACATCGCCCAGATGCGCTGCCGGGTCCGTGGTCAGCAGCAATGTACGATAACCCCGTCGCGCCAGCCAGACCGCCGTGACGCACGAAGCCGCTGTCTTGCCCACGCCACCTTTGCCCGCGAAGAACACGGCCCGATGGTAACCATTCGGGATGATACGGGCCAGAACATCGGCCACAGATGAACCCAGATTCTCACAGATGGGTTGAGCTCTATCTGTGTTCATCTGCGTGAATCTGTGGCCTTTCCCGTCGGACAACATTGCCGCCACTTCGCGCAACCGATTGATCCCTTTGATCTCACCGTCGAGCAGGAACATGCGGCGGGTCGGCAGGGGAAGCTCGGTTTCGATCTGCTTCAGGTAACGCGCCTGCATCTCCGCCCGCGCCGCGAAGAGCGGGTTGGCCGTCTCTTCCGGCGGGATGATGCCGTTGACAATCAGTTCGTGGGTGTGAATGTCCAGCTTGCGCAGCTCGGCAGTGGCCCGTTGGGTCTCCTTAATGGCGATGGCTTCAGGGTGCAAGACAAACACGAACCTGGTCTGGGCCGGGTCGCGCATGATGGCCAGGGCGCGCTCGTACTTGTGTTTGGCATCCTGGATGGCCGCCGCCGGCCCGATGCACGTCTGGCCGCTGCCTGCGCTGGCTGCGGCGATAGACTGGCTCCATTCGGCAGGCAACTCCAGCAAACGCAGGGTATGGCCGGTGGGGGCCGTATCGAAGATAACCACGTCAAACGCCTGGCCGTTTTGGGCCGGGGCGTCTAGAAAATCGGTGAAGCGATCAAAGGCCGCGACTTCGGCGGTGCACGGCCCGCTCATTTGCTCTTCGATCACCTGCACCACCTGCGGCGGGAAGGCGGCGCGGACGGGTGCCAGGGCACGGTCGATGTATTCCTCGGTGGCGCGGTCGGGATCGATCTCCATCGCCCACAAATTGGACACGCCCGCAATAGGGGTAACCTGGTGGCCGATGGGCTGCTCAAACACATCGGCCAGGTTAGAAGCCGGATCGGTCGTGACGATCAGGGTGCGTTTGCCTTCGCCCGCGGAGCGCACAGCGGTCGTGCAGGCCATGCTGGTCTTGCCTACGCCGCCTTTGCCCGAGAAGAAGATGAATTGGGTGGACATCATCTCAACTCCCAAGTCGAAAGTCCCAAGTCGAAAGTCCCAAGTCGAAAGTCCCAAGTCCCAAGTCCCAAGTCCTAAGTCCTAAGTCGGACTTTTGACTTTCGACTTGGGACTTTTGACTTGGGACTTGGGACTTGGGACTTGGGACTCTTCAGCTCTGCTCGCACCTCGCTCAGGCTGGGGTAGGCGCCGGTCTTGATCACCCGGCCGTTCACAGTTGTGATAGGTAGCACCGCCAGTTGCCGCGCCAGGATGAGCTGGTACACCTCAGGATTGTTGAGAAACGCCTGGGGCTGCTGGGTCATCTGGTAGCGCTCGACCGCGACGCCCTCGCTCTTGAGTTTCAGCACCATTTCGTTCACGTCGAGCAACACGGGGTCGATAGTCGGGCCGCACAGGCCGGTGGGGCAACACATCGGCGGGTCAAAGATCTCGACTTTTGCTCCGTTGGCTAGCATGTAACTCCTCCGTCAGTTCTTGATGCATAGTTCGTTCTGGATACTTGGGCCCTGCCAGCAACAGGTACCGCCCGGGCCGCAGTTGAGGCAACGTACCTCGCTGCGCGAGATCGCAAAAAAGCCATCATAGCACGCGTTAAGCGCCGACAGGGCCGGCGTGTTGACCGAGTAGTAGACCCAGCGACTGTCCTCCGGGTCACGCCGGGCGGTGACCAGCCCAGCCTCACGCAGTACACCCAGGTGATGTGACACCAGGTTCTGGGGGAGATCGAGTGCCTCGCACAGCTCGGCCACGCAGCGCTCGCCCTGCAACAACAGGCACAGAATGCGCAGCCGATTCTCCTCGGCCAGGATCCGCAGCAGCCCGGCGAGTTGCGCCACGCTGGGATGTGGATTTGTAGATTCCAGGAGCCTGATTTGCACAGCTTATCTCGCTTCAATCGCGGCTTGCATCAACACTTGTTGATATGCGCTGCCTGAAAATGGCCCCTCTCGAAACGAGGGGCCAGATACCTTACGCCACTCCCCGGTCCTCGGGTATGGGAGCGCAACGTATCCCCGCGCCGTACCGGGCGAGGGGCGGTAGTGCGTCCGTGTCGAGTAAGAACCCGAGCGCCTGGCGTAGCTCGTCCAGCTTCTCGGAGACGACAGAGTAGTAGACCCACTGTGCCTCGCGCCGGTCCTGGACCAGACCGGCGCGCTTCAGCATCCCCAGGTGATGCGACACCAGCGATTGGCCCAGTCCAAGATGATCCATGACATCGCAGACGCACATCTCTTGCCGGGTCAGCAAACGGAGAATCCGCAGCCGGTTAGAGTCAGCCAGGATACGCAGAATCTGGGACAATCCTTCCAGGTCGGTTCCCTCTCTGTAACTAGTCAGGCGATCCAGAGCTACAACCATTCACATAATCCATCCAGTCAGGTCTATATATCAACAACGGTTGATATTATAGCAGGCAAGGTCGCATTTGTCAAGGCCAATCAGGTCCAAAACAGGTCCAAATTCGACGCCGAGGGTCTCAACCTCCGTTCCAGCAAACACACTCTCACGGACAGCGTACGATGTCCTGCGCCCATAAACAGTCAGCGCAGGACGGATTCCACCCCCAGCAGCCCTCGTTGCGCTCGCGCAGGTCGCATGTGTCACGCAAGTCGCAGTCGGGACAGGAGGGGAAATGGAAGGCGCGCACCTCGCTGCGAAAGCGCACGTAGTCCTCGGACATCCAGATTTCTGCCAGGGAGTGCTCGTTCACGTTCCCCAGGACGTAGCGGTTCACCTGCTTTTTTCTGCCGTCAGTAGAAGTCCATTAGAGCCAATGGTCACCGCCAGGCTTCGCCCTGAGGGGCTTGAACCCGAAGGGTCGCGTTCACGCACCGCCTGAATCATCTCCAGGATGTGGGGGTGGGTCAAGGGTTCGCCGAAGCCGGTGAAGACCACGCGGTTCAGCCTGGGCAGATCATTCAAGCCTGCCACCAGCCGCTCAAAGGTGGCCATGGACATGGGGGCTATGGGGTCTTCCCAGATGTTGCGGATGCAGGTGCGGCAGTTGAGGTTGCAACCGGTGGTGGGCTCGATGTACAGCTTGCGGGCGTCGGGGAGGCGGGGGTGAAGGATCAAATCCCCTTCGCGCTCCTCCAGCCAGTATTCCCTGTCGGGGGAGATGCGTTGGCGCTGCAGGATGGCCTCCGGCAGCACCAACCGACCCTGGTCGTCTAGAGTGACTTTGGGCATCGTTTTAACCGTAGGGTGGTTTGGACCACGCAGCCGCGAAGTGCCGCGAAGGCACACGAAGGTGACCTTCGTTGAGTCTTCGCGATTTCGTGGTCCAAACCCATTGAGATCTACAAACCGGCGAAGACGGAGTCTAACGCCTCGTCGGATACGTCGAAGACCCGGTTGTGGGGTGGGAGCGGCTCGTACTTCATGAACTCGGGCACCCGGTCGTCCTGCTTGGTGAAGCCGGCTCCCTCATTGAACTTCCGCTCCGTCCTCAGGATTTCATCCCCAATCCGGGTGACGTCCTCCGCCGTCCAGTTGACGCCCAGGACGCCCGCGGCCTCCTCGATCAGTCCCTCGAAGCCACTCGGGATGTCCAGAATCGGGAAGGCGACGAACAGGCAGTGGCCGCTGGAGTCAATGAACGCGGTGGTCGACTGGAAGGCGCGGCTGAGGCCGGCTTTGCCTTCTGGGCTTAGGGGGTCTGCTTTGCCACCGATGCTCAGGATCTCGGGCGCGACGGTGTAGCCGGCGGTGTGGTCGGCGCCCATCGGGCTGGTGGCGTAAGTGATACCGATGCCCTTGACCGCCCGGGGCTCGTAGGCGGGCATACCCTGGCCCTTGACGGTGGGCACCCGCGTCACGCCCAGCGCCCGGCCGGTGAAGGCCGAGCCGTTGCCCAGGATGCGGCCCAGCGGCGATCCCTGGCCGATTTCCTGCACGAGCTTGATCGCCGCCTGGCCATCGCCGAATCGGGCCAGGCCACCCTCCATCGCGACCGCGACGGTCACGCCGGTCTCGATGGTGTCTACACCGAAGTCGTTGCACAGGCGGATGAGCTCGCCGGTGACATCCAGGTCGTCAATCCCGCAGTCGGCCCCAAAGGCCCACACCGACTCATATTCCTGGCAGGAGACGTGCTCCGTGCCGTCGGGCTTGTACCACGTGTTCGAGCACTGGATGATGCAGCCGGGGCTGCAGGCGTGATTGTAGGTCTCTTTACCCAGGCGCTGCTTGATGCCCTCGAAGATGGCCTCGCCACTGATCTTGGCCGCACCCTCAAAGCGGCCGCCGGAGAAGTTGCGGGTGGGCAGGCCGCCGGCCTCGCTCAGAACGTTGATGAGCACGGCCGTGCCGTAGGTATTCAGAGCACCCTTGGGCTTGGTGATGTCGTGGGTGCGCAGGGCCTCGGTCATCTTCTGGCGACCCTGTTCAAACAGGTCCTTGTTGGCGATGGGGATGGACGCCGGGGTCCCTGCAGCATCCACCACGATGAACTTCAGCCCCTTGGAACCCAGGACGGCGCCCAGACCGCCCCGGCCCGAGTAGCGGGTGGGGCGTCCCTGCTCGTCGTTGAAGCAGACCCCGGTGGTGGTCATCAGGTACTCGCCGCCGACGCCGATGCCCATGATGTCAGCCCGTTTGCCAAAGCGCTCAAAGAGCTTGGGGTAGACCTCGTAGAGACCCTTGCCGGCGTACTCGTCGGCGGGGAAGAAAGTGGCGCCGTCCTGGGTGACGTGGAGGCCCCAGAACTTCCCCTTCGCCTGGGGGTAGCCCTCGACGATGATCGCCTTGATCCCCAGGCGGGCCACCAGTTGGCCCCAGCCGGTGCCGGCATTGGTTTCCTTGATGCCGCCGGTCAAGGGGGATTTGCCGCCCACCGAGATACGCCCGCTGGTGGGTGCCGGGGTACCGGTGACGATCCCTGGGGAGAAGATGATTTTGTTGTTGGGTCCTAAGGGATGGGCCAGGGGTGGCACTTCATCGGCGGTCAGGGTGCTGGTCAGCCAGCGGCCGGCCATCAGCCTGTACTTCTCCGGCACGTCCTCGTAGGTGGCCGTGCGGTTCGTCATGTTCACGCGCAGAAACTTGCTCATCGCTGAGAGTCTCCTTTCGTTGTACTATTCAATAGATTCGCGCGACTACCGGAGGCAAGTGGACGGTATATCGAGACATCACCTCCTCTCTGAGGCGAAAACCAAAAAAGGAGATCCATCGCCCACATCTTTGGGGGCAATCAGGATCTCCTTTCCACACTGGGAGGCGCGGCCGTTTCCAGCCGCACCCTATCGGCTATGGCGCATGGATCGCCTGGTAGCAGCCATAGCTCGGAGATACAAGGGACGCTTATCAATCGCGGTTGATATTATACACCATTTGGCCTCGCTTGTAAAGCCCCGGAGTTTCAAGTCGAAAGTCCCAAGTCGAAAGTCGAAAGTCTTTTCATCCCAGGCTGACTTGGGACTTGAGACTTTCGACTTGGGACTTTCGACTTGGGACTGTTGGAGTCCAGATTTGGATGGAAGAACCTTCACCGTTCCGGCCAATCGAGCATCATCACCTTCACCGGCGACATCGCCGGCAGATGATCCATGTCTTCCGGGATGATTGCCAGGCCATCGGCCCGGACCATGGACAGCAGGATGCCCGAGCCCTGGTCACCGGTCAGCCGGGCGTAA
>JBBITV010000002.1:20494-27340 GCA_037440585.1 Chloroflexota bacterium | reverse complement strand
CTCCCCACTGGCCTTGATTGGAATAGTTTTGGTCCTTTGGACATGTGTCAAACGTCAAATGCCAGACAGTTATTTAACATTTGGTATTTATCTCCTCGTTTATACCGCGCTCTTCACGCTCGTCATGTCCTTCGTGACTACCAAATTCGACCGTTACCTGCTGCCTATTTTCCCAGCCCTAGACTTGGCCGCCGCAGTCGGCTTGACAACCTTCCCAATGACCCAGTCCCCAATCCCAAATCCCAAATCCCAAATTTGGTCATTGGTCCCTTCGCTGTCCCTTCGCTCCGCTCAGGGCTTCGGCTGAGGGCGGGCTATTGGTCATCGGTTATTTAGCATTGGGATTTGGGCATTAGTCATTATCCAGGCGATCTTTATCTTGAGCTATCACCCGTACTACCTGTCCTACTACAACCCGCTGGCCGGGAGTAGCCAGACCGCCGTCCGTGTGCTGCCGGTCGGCTGGGGCGAGGGAATGGAACAGGCGGCGCGTAGCCTGAGCCAGAAGCCAAACGCACAGGACTTGCGAGTCGCCGCCTGGGGCATGGTGGGGCTGGCGCCGTTTTTCCCCGGCAAACTGGGGCCCCTGACCCCTCTGGGGATGCTCGCTGCCGATTATGTGGTGGTGTACTCAGATGACTTACAGACCAATTTCCCCTTGTCACGCCTCTATCACAACCAGGTGACGCCGGAGACCGTCATTCGCGCTCACGGGATCGACTACGCCTGGATTTATCCCAACACACGATTCCGTGCGCCCATGGCTGCTATCGAGTCTCGGGCGCAACCCGGGGACGCCATTCTGGTCAATGTGCCGCTGCCAGGTGCGGAGCGGTACGCCGGAACCGTGCCGCTGTTCACCCTTGACGTCGAGGGCGGCGAAAGCGCTGTGATTGCCAGGCTGAATCAGATCGCAACAGAGCGACGGCGGCTCTGGCTCCTTGAATTCACCGATCCTAAGCTGGCTGCCGACCGCCAGGGTTGGGCGCGTTACCAGCTCGATACCCACGCCTACCTGCTGGAGGACTTTACTGAGGGCAACGTCCGGATCACGGCCTATCGCCTGCCCGAGTCTCCCGGCTTTCGAGCCGCCACACCCGGCCCACTCGCCGTGGATTTCGGGGGACAATTACGTCTGGCTGGCGCCGATTTAGGCACCGCAGTCGCCGAGTGGGGGCGCTCCCTCGGCGTGGTCCTGGCTTGGGAGAGCATAGCCAACACCACCGCCGATCTGAACGCCTTTCTGCATCTGGAAGATACCCAAGGTAACCGGTGGGGCCAGGGCGATGCCCCCATCGAGGACGATGAGGGACGGCGCACCGCACACTGGCCGGTAGGGACGCATGGCCAGTCACGCCATAGGCTGCAATTGCTGGCCGGGACGCCACCAGGGCATTACCGGCTGAAGGCGGGCGTTTATGTGGCAAGCACTGGCGCGCGGGTCAGCCCTTCGGTACCTGCACCGGGCTCCCCATTAACCGGGGTCATCCTTGGCGAAGTGGAAGTCGTCCGGTCGCCTGTGGCTGTGACTGTCAAAGATCTCGGTATCACCCATCCGCTAAACAACCAACCCGCAGCGGAAGTGGAATTGCTCGGCTTCGATCTGAGACAGACCACCATCGGACCCGGGCGAACCTTGCCACTCGATCTGTTCTGGCGGGCCCCGGCGGAAGTGCGCCAGGATTACCGCCTGCGGCTCGAATTGTATGGTCCAGATGGAACGGTTCAGGCGGCTGAAGAATATCCGCTAGTGAGCCCTGACTATCCAACAACACACTGGCAGGCCGGAGAGGCACTTCGCGGCCAGTACCATTTGCGCGTGGACCGCATGGTGCCGGGTGGGCCAACCAACCTGGTCGCAAGCCTGCTGGCACCCACCGGGGTAGCCGCCACATGGCTCCTCACGGAAGTGACCGTGCAGACAGTCCAACGGCGTTTCGAAGTTCCCGAAATCCGGTTCCCTTACCGCGCCAGACTGGGAGAGGGGGTCACGTTTCTTGGCTATGACATGCTGGCGTGCAGGGAGGCAAGAGAGTTAGAGAGCAAGGGAGAGAGGGAGACGTTATCTGCTCCCCTTAACGCGCAGTCGTGCGGCCCAAGTAGCGGACTTGAGACGGAGTCTCTGCCGCACGACTGCGCGTTACTGCTCCTCTGCCCTCCTGCTCCCCTGCTCCTGACCCTATACTGGCAGGCGCGCAGCCCAATGAACGACAGCTTCCACGTCTTCGTCCACCTGCTGGATGACCAGGGCCAGATTCGTGGACAGCGCGATCAGGTACCGGCCGCTGAGGGACGGCCTACCACCAGTTGGGTAGCAAGTGAGATCATCACCGATACCTACCAGGTCCCCCTGGCCGAGGGTGCGCCGCCGGGCGAATACCGGATCGCCATCGGGATGTATAATCCCACGACTGGAGAGCACCTCCCGCTCCGCGACACGGTCCCCGTGACCAACCAGGACCAGATCGTGTTGCCGATCAAGGTACAATTTCGATGAAGCTCGGTGTTGACCTCCAAAATTTTGAACAAACGGCAATGCGGACAGAGGACGCAAAGAAAGTCTTTATGAAACCTTGGCGCTCTTTGCGGTCAGTAGATTGGGCGCCATGGCTGGCCGGACTGTTAGCACTGCTGGCCATGCAGCCCCTGTTGGCCGGCCGCTTGACGCGCAGCACTGACGGCCTCTTGCACCTGTACCGCCTGGTCGAGTTCGACCGGGCGATACGGGAGGGCGTCTTGCTGCCCCGTTGGTTCCCCGATCTGGCGGGCGGCTACGGCGTGCCCCTGCTTAACTTCTACCCGCCACTGGCGTATTACCCCATTGAACTATTGCACCTGGCCGGCCTCAGTCTGACCCATGCACAGTTGGTCTTCTTCGGGCTAACCCTGTGGCTGGCTGGTGGGGCTATGTTCCTCTGGGTGCGGGATGTGGCCGGCGCGCAGGCCGGGCTACTGGCCGTCGTCGCTTACACTTATGCGCCCTATGTCGTAAACAACGCCTACGGCCGGAGCAACCCCAGCGAGGCCCTGGCCCTGGCGCTCGCACCCCTGCTCTTCTGGGCTTTCCGACGTCTGGCCCTGGCCACTGGCCAGCAGAACCTGGCTGTTGCAGCCATCACCTACACTGCGCTCATTGCCACTCACTTCCCTTCTACGCTTATCTTTTCGGTAACACTCGTCTTCTACCTTGGCCTGCTGGCCTGGCTCAACTGGCCGCACATAGCGCTCCGACCGGTCGCGAGTGCGATCGCTTTGAGCCTGGGACTGAGCGCTTTTGTGTGGGCGCCGGCATGGCTGGAGAAAGGCTGGGTTCAGCTCGAACGCATGCGGGAGATCCACTATGCGGCCAACTTTCTGAGTCCCTCAGAGCTCTTGAGCTGGCCAGGACCCGTGGACCGGCGCCTGATAAACCCCAACGTCCCGCGCAGCCTGGGCCCGGCGTTGGTGGTCCTGGCGGCCATCGGCGCTCTCATAGGGGGGGCGTACGGTGAACGTAGCCGAAAGGCGCACGTCTGGGCCGCGTGCACGCTCCTGGTTGTATCTATCGCTCTTACCCTACCCCTCTCTCAGTCCGCCTGGGACCAGGTGCCTCTCCTTGCTGACCTCCAACTCCCGCGGCGTTTCCTGGCTCCGGCGACCTTGGCAGCAGCCTTTCTGGCAGCACAGACTTCAATGACCAAATCCCAAATCCCGAATCCCAAATCTATTCGTGGATCAACCATCAAGCCACTGGTCATTGGGATTGGGTCATTGGTCATTATTTTGAGCAGCTTGCCCTGGCTCTTCCCGCACTATGACCGTTCGACTCCTGAAACGCCCACAATCGCTGACCTGTTGGCGTTTGAAGAAAAGACTGGCGCGATCGGGACGACGGCAACCGGCGAATACCTCCCCATCTGGGGCCAGGAAATGCCCCCAGGACGGCTGGCGACCTTGATCCGCACCGGCGCGCCCGTCGAGCGCCTGGACCCGGCGCGCTTGCCCCAAGGTGCTGAGATTCAGGACGCCACCTATGGATTCACCTCGGCTCACCTGCGCATCACCTCCCCAGAGCCGTTCCAGGCCGTGTACGAGTCGTTCTATTTTCCCGGCTGGCGCGCTTATATAGACGGTCAGGCGGTTCCGGTGACCCCCAACTCAGCCAGTCTTATCAGCTTCCTGGTGCCTGCCGGCCTCCACACACTTGTGGTGCGCTTCGAGGATACCCCGGTTCGAACAGCCTCGATGTTCGTTTCAATCACCAGCGCAATGGGTCTCACTATCATTGCAGTGCGTCGCCGCAGCTCGGCCGGCAGTCACAAAGTTTTACACAATATTGACCTGAAGCCTGGCCTCTGGCTTGCCGCTGGCTTGCTTGTCGCCATTGGATTCGTGGCCAAGACCCTCTACCTTGACCGGTTTGATACCTGGCTGGCCGGGTCTCGATTCGATGGGCAGCAGTTGCGCAGCGTGACCGCGAGCCGGCGCGATCTCTTTGGTGATCAGCTCATCCTGCTCGGCTACGACCTGTCCACGCCAGCCGCCCGCGCGGGTGAGCCGTTCCGCATCATTCTCTACTGGCAAGCCAATCGCCCTCTGGCAGCCAACTATAGTACTTTCGTCCATCTTTTGGACGATGCCAGACAGGTACGAGCGAGTAGCGATCACGTACATCCTGGCAACCTCCCCACGACACGTTGGGAGTTGGACGAATATGCCCAGGATGTCCATGTCCTGGACCTGCCGCGTGACCTACAGCCCGGACCATACACGCTGACCGTCGGCGTCTCCGACCCGGCTGCCCGGCGTCGTCTTGAGCCACCCCCTCGCGGAGAGGTGGCTGTCGGCCAGGTCCAGATACAGAATTAAGCCTATTGAACGATATGGCGAACTCATGACAGGCATTCAACGGGTCAAGCTGATGCTGCCTCATTTAATCCGACAGGTGGCCACGCCAGACGCGGTTGGACTGGCTGTGGTCTCACTCGCCGTGGGGACGCTGTTTGTACCTCACTTCCTACGAGGGACGGTTTTCACGGAAGGCGATTTGCACCTCGAGTACTGGCCGATCCTGCGCCATACCGCTGCTCAGCTCCAACAGGGCCGCCTTCCCCTTTGGACGCCGGAGCTTTTTGGAGGCTTCCCGCTGCTGGCGGCCGGCTCCGGCGGCACATTCTTCCCCGTCAACTGGCTGTTGATCGCCTGGCCGTCAGCCTTGATGGCGATCCTCTTTATACGGACCCTGCTGGCCGGGGTCTCCATGTATGTCCTGGCCCGCAACATAGGTATCTCGACCTTTGGCGCAATTCTAAGCAGCCTGATCTTTGCCCTCGGCGGTTTCTCCACCGCCCATCTGAGTCATGTAGACTTGAGCTATGGGGCGGTGTTATTGCCACTTGCCCTGGCCTGTATGACCCGGGCGTTTCGCGCCACCGGCCCGCAAAGGCTGCGGTGGCTGCTTGCGGCCGGAACGGTGTATGGGCTTCAGTGGCTGGGGCTGCATCCTCAAACACCGTTGCTCTCTACTCTCGTCCTGGGCGGCTATAGCCTTCTGTTTGTAGCGCGCATAGATTCGCTACGCTCACTACATGCTTTAGTGCGCTCTTGGGGCGCTAAAGCGCCCACTACGAACTTGCTTAAAGCCGGCGTCGTCGCCGCCTTCCCCCTGCTGGCCGGTATCGGCCTGGCTGCAGTACAGATCATCCCTCACCTTGAGCTGGGTGCATTTTCGGCGCGGCAAAAGGCCGATCTCAGTTACCGCACTAGCTATAGCCTGCCACCCATTAACCTGGTCACGCTGCTCTGGCCTGACTTCTTCATTCACTCTGATGGCTGGGATTGGGGATTGTGGATCCGCTACGAGACGATTACCTACGTTGGACTGATCTCGCTGATCATGATCGCAGCCGTCCTGGTTACGCGACCGCGTCCTGTTCATTGGGGTGTCCTGGCGCTTCTGGCCGTCGGCGCGCTCTGGCTGGCATTTGGCAACTATGTGCCTTTGAATCCTCAGCGATTGATCGCTGAACTGCCCGGGTTCCGGCTGTTGCGCGCCCCGGCGCGGTTCTTGCTCCTCTTCGAGCTAGCCCTCAGCCTCCTGGTCGGGCTCAGCGCCGATGCGCTTGACCGGCGCGCCTGGGATGACTCGAGCCGGCCGCGACTGAAATGGATCTGGCGGGTCGGCATTGTCTGCGGCATCCTCCTCCCGCCCCTGACGTGGCTGATCTGGATGCTTATTCGTGAACAGCCCACGTGGGCTAAGACCGCCATCGAACAATGGTATCTGGCGTTGCGCCACAATACTCCGCTATCTGTGAACGGAGTCTACAGTGCATTATTAGACGCATTGCGTCCGGACCACGGGCGCCTATGGCGCGCAGCGGCATTGCTGGTGGCTGGCTCGCTGGTCGTCAGAGGGTGGGTCAACCGGCGGCTCGCGCGCGGCGTGTGGCGGATGGCTGTTGTGCTGCTCCTGGCAGTGGACCTGCTGGCCTTTTCCGCCACGTTCAACCAGGCGTCCCCGCTGGACCAGGAGCTGCAGCCAGACGAGGTAACCCAATTCCTCCGCAATGACCTGGAACACGAATCCTCTGCATCTCTCAAGGACAGGCCCCAGAACGCGAGACGCCTGCAACCGGACCGCGTCTTTACAGTCCGTATTGGCGAGCTTCCAGATAACCGGCTACTTCCTTACAGCATCGGCCAGGTGAACCCTTATTTCAGTATGCTCAGCGAGCGCCTGGCCAGTTACCTGGCAGCAGTACAGTGGGGCAGCAATCGCCTGCTGGACCTCTGGTCGGTCCGTTATGTAATCGCGGGGGGGGGGGGGGGGGGGGGGGGGGGGGGGGGGGGGGGGGGGGGGGGGGG
>JBBITV010000002.1:11007-20484 GCA_037440585.1 Chloroflexota bacterium | reverse complement strand
CCACCCCCCGCCCGCCCGGTGGACGCTGACCTGTACTATGATCCGCAACACCTCGCCGCCATCGTCACGGCATCGACGCCCGCAGCTTATCGCAGCTTCATCCTGGCTCGCCCGGTACCTGTCACGCACGTGATCCTTATCGGCGCGCTGGCCGAAGCGACGGAGATTCCTGACGGAACGACGGTGGGCTGGCTGGAAGCCACAGATGCTCAGGGTGAGACCCTGCGCTGGCCCTTGCGCGCCGGCGAGCATCTGGCAGAGTGGGCCTACGAGCGTCCGGATGTACGCCTGGTGGTTCAGCACAAGCTGGCATCCGTCGTCTACACCTGGAGCGACCGGGACGACCAGGGCCAACCTTACCCGATGCACTTCTATCGGGCTGATTTCCCGATAATCCGATCCGGGACCGGGCCGGCCCAGGTGCGCCGCCTGGAGCTGCGCTATACCTATCCGGCAGGCCAACTCGTCGTCGCCGGGATCAACCTGCTGGACGAGGATTCAGGAAAAAATCAACCTCTCGATCGTTTCGCGCTAGCTCGTTTCCGGCCAGTGTACCGCGCGCGAGAAGTCCGTGTCTACGAGAATACCTCCGCTCTTCCGCGCGCCTTCCTGGTGCCGGCCGCCCGGCGCGTTGAGCCCGATGCCACCGTGTTGACCACTTTGACCGATCCCGAGTTTGACCCGCGCGACCTGGTTATCCTTGAAGAACCTGTCGAGGAGGCAGCGGCGGGCCTGCTTCAACCTGCGGCAGAGCTCCAGGTTTCGCCCCTGCGCTTCGCTCCAGGCCAGGGTCTTGAGCAGCGAAACATCACGTGGCTGGAAGCCAGCAGCGAGCACGTTGTTCTGGGCACGAACGCCGAACAGCCGGCCTTTCTCTTCCTGGCCGACACCTGGTATCCGGGCTGGGAAGCCCGGCTAGATGGGCACCCGGTTCACATCTACCGCGCCAACTATATCTTCCGGGCGGTATTCGTGCCTGGCGGGCAGCACCAGATTGAATTCACCTACCGGCCGTGGAGCTTCCACCTGGGCGCGGCGATCTCGCTCGCAACGCTGATGGGCATGGTTATTCTCACAGGGTTCAGTCTCGCTAGATCCACGTTTAGGCTCCAGGCCGCTCCGTGACCGGCCCCGACGATGGGGCACGGACCCGTCCCGAGCGTCAATTGGGACCCACTGGGTCTGACCTGATGGACCACTTTCCGGAAAGTCGGTATACTTAGGTGAACATGCAAGCTGTGAATAAGGGGTTGCCATGGCTGGTCGTCCTGGGCGCCAGCCTCTTTGCGGTGCTGCCGCTAGCGCGCGGCATCCCGCGCGGGCATGACATCGGCCTGCATTTCTTCCGCCTGGTTGAGCTCGATTACCTGGTGCGCCAGGGAATCTATTTCTCAAGGTGGATGCCCGACCTGGTCTTCGGTTACGGTTATCCGCTGTTCAACTTCTACGCGCCCCTCTCGGCGTATCTTGCATTGGCATGGCATGTACTTGGCGGGCTTTCATTCCACGCCAGTCTATCCGCCACGTTTGCCGCCTGCTTCATCCTCGCCGGATTGGGTACGTTTGCATTCACACGGGGCGCGTGGGGTACGGAACCGGCGGTGATCGCCTCGGTCGCCTACGTCTTCGCACCCTACACCTTTTACAACACCTACGTTCGCGGCAGCCTGTCCGATGCTCTGGCCATGGCCCTGTTCCCTGTCGTCGCCTGGGCATTTAAGCAACTAACCCTTCCCGCCAGCCGCGGGGCACTCAGAATTGTGCTCGCCTCAGGCACCTAACCGGCGATCAGATACGCTGGCTGGCGATTCCCGGCTCGACGGGGCCGGACACGCAGCCAGGATATTCAGCCCTGGTCGGCCCGGTACAAATCGTGGGGCAAACAGCGCGCAGACCTGGCCCCCCGTTGCCGACTGATTTCCCCGTCGGGATCCGCCTGCTCGATTACGGTGTCGAACGCGACGGACAGCGGCTCCGCGTCAGCCTCACCTGGCAGGCGCTGGCCGACCTGTCCAACAACTACAACGTCTTTGTCCACGCTGTCGCCCTCGACGGTCGGCGTATTGCCCAACATGATAGTCCTCCTCGCAACGGCTTGCATCCGACACGACTGTGGCAAAAGGGGGAGACCATCGAAGACCGGCACGAATTGACGTTGCCCGCGGATGTGGCCGTGCAGCTCTACGTTGGGCTTTATCACCCTCGAACCCGAGAGAACTTGCGTACGGAAGACGGCCGTGATATAGTGTATCTGCCTGCCCGGACCGCGCCATCAAAAATACAACCGGCCCATGCACGTTTCCGAGAGCCGCATGTAAGCTCAGAGGCAGACCTGGCCCGGCTGATGGGCTACACCATCGAGTATTCGACGCCAGGCACATTCCGTGTCGTCCTGTATTGGCAAGCTGAAGGGGCTGGCGCGCAACCCTATACCGTTTTCGTCCATGCGCTTGACGCATCGGGCGGGCTCGTCGCCCAGCATGATGGGCCGCCCGCGCGGGGCGCTCGTCCCACGGATCGCTGGCTGGCTGGTGAGATCGTGGCCGATCCCCACGATATTCCAGTGGACGACGCCACAGCCGCCCAAATCGTATCTCTGGCCGTGGGCTTATACGATGCCGACGGGAACCGGCTGTCCGCCCGTGACTCACGCGATCGACACCTGCCGGACGACCGTGTGTTGTTACCAGTTGCATCGGTTTTCCCATAATTTCCCCGGTCTTGCCCCCGCAAGTTAATGCCTGACTACTTGAGAGATGAACGCTTGCTGGGCGACCTTGACCGTAGCAAGAGGCTTGACTAGACTTAGCGCCGATGGGGCGCTGCTGCATAACAGGGAGGTAGTCGTGAAGACGCGAATGTTCATTTCGTTCACCCTCGTCATGGCACTGGTAATCATGTTGGCAGTGCAACCCAGCAGAGCGATGCCTACTGGCGCTCAGGGGCCGGAACTGCCAGACATCCCCGGCCCAGAGGCGGGGCAACAGCCTGGACCTGGCTTCGGGGACCCTGCATACGGGCTGGGAGCGCCGACTGCTGGCCAACAAGCCGGGCAGAATGTGGAGCTGGTGGGGCAAATCGGCGGGGCAACCTATGTGGTGGACGTCCAAGGCAACTATGCCTATATCGGCGTGGGGCAGGAATTTACCGTCCTCAGGGGATGCTCGCGGCGTCGCCGTCTCCGGGAACTACGCCTACGTCGCGGATGGCAAATCGGGCCTGTGGATGGTGGACGTCACCAACCCGGTCGCACCGAGCAGAGCTGGTTCTTACGATACACCGGGCTCGGCGCAGGGTGTCTTTGTCACCGGGAGCTACGCCTTCATAGCTGATGCGAATACCGGCCTGCGCATAGTGGACGTATCCACCCCTGCTGCACCCAGCGAAGTCGCCTTCTACGATACTCCAGGGGAAGCCTGGGGCCTCGCCGTCGCCGGGGGTTATGCCTATGTGGCGGATACGTCCCCATGCTTCTGAAAAACTATTTATCGTTGCGTGGCCTTGACTACAGTGGGAGAGTACGCTAAACTTGGCGCAGATGAAACCGCCATGGGAGATGCGGCTGTGAAACGCTTCCTGACCGGGCGCAGCAGGAGCCTGGTCGCCGGGCTGGCGCTGTTCGTCCTGGCGCTGGTGCCGCGCGCTTTGAACCTGGATGCCTTTGTCGTCTGGGATGAGCTCGACTGGGTCCATTTCTCGATTCGCTTCCTGGCGGCTTTACAACGCGGTGACTGGGCCGGCACTTTCCAGATCGGCCATCCAGGCGTGATGACGATGTGGGCTGAGGCGGCGGCTATCTCCTTTCGCCCTGGGCTAGACCCGGACACCCTGGCGCGTCTGGCGCAGCAGGCTGTGGTCGGAGACCCAGAGTCATTCCGTGGCCTGGCACAAGTTCTGTTCGCAACCAAAATCAGCATCGGCCTGTTGACCGCCGCGGGCGTCGCCGGCATCTTCTGGCTGGCGCGCCAGTTCTGGGGTGACGCCATCGCCTTTCTCGGCGCGGCGCTGATCGCCCTCGATCCCTTTTTCCTGGCCAACTCCCGCATGCTCCATCTGGATGCGCTGCTGACGACGTTCTTGACGCTATCAGCCCTCAGCTTGCTAGGAATGACCAAATCCCAAACTTGTAGTGAGCGCAGCGAATCTATCCCAAACCCCAAACCTCAAATCCCAATGACCAATGGCCAAATCCCAAACGTCTTCATCGATCATTGGGATTTGGTCATTGGGATTTGGTCATTGGGATTTGGTCATTGGTCATTGGTCATTTCTGCTGTCGCGGCCAGCCTGGCGTTCCTCACCAAGTCGACCGCGTTGCTTATCTTGCCCTTCGTCAGCATAGTCCTGGTCGTGGGCGCGTGGCTATCAGTCTCGGAGAAACCCATTCTATCGAAGAAAACGGGTTTCTTTGCCAGCCTGCTGGCGAGTGGACTGACCTGGGGCGGGCTGGCGGCGGTGACCTACATCGTCGCTTGGCCGGCGATGTGGGCCGACCCGGTCGGCACGCTTGGTCAGGTGTTCGGCAATGCCCTCACCTACGCCGAGACGCCCCACGAGAACAGTATCTTCTTTCTGGGTGCGCCACGCGGCGACCCGGGTCCACTGTTCTACCCGGTCAACCTGGCCTTTCACCTCACACCGCTGACCTTACTTGCAGCGCCCGCCGGGCTGGCCGCCCTGATCTGGCGCTGGGGACGATGGGCGACGCCGGGTGGCCGGCGGGCTTTGCTGGAACTGCTAGTCTACACCGCGCTGTTCATGCTCCTGCTGACTTTTGGAGCGAAAAAGTCGGAACGCTATCTGCTGCCGGTCTTCCCGGCCGTCAATTTGCTGGCGGCCGTCGGCATCATCGGGCTGGCGGAACACGTAGCGAATGGCAGATGGCAGAGGGCAAATGGGAATTTGTTGGCGGTGGGTGGTCGGCGGTCGGCGGTCATTGCAGCCATAGCGTTAGCGGTCGTGACTCAGGCCGCTTCCGTGCTGCCTTATCACCCGTACTACCTGGCCTATTTTAACCCGGTCGTGGGTGGCGCGCAGTTGGCGGTTCGGCTCGTGCCGATCGGGCTGGGCGAAGGAATGGAACTGGCCGGGCGTTATCTCGACCAACAACGAGACGCGACAGAGGTCGCCGTCTGGAACGTACCTGCCTTTGCGCCTTACTATCGAGGTCAGATCCAGAGCGTTGCCAACTACAATCCAGCGACAGCGGATTATGTTGTGCTATACGTTAGCCAGCTCCAACGCAAGATCTTCCAAGATGTGATGGCGCGCTACGAGGGCCAGCCGCCTGAAGCGACTTTCCGCGTCCATAGTATCGACTATGCCTGGATCTACCGCAACCGCAGCTACGAAGCACCTCTGGCCTATCTAACAGCGCAGGCTAACCCGACTACCGACATCATTGTGTTCGACGAGGCATCGCTGGTCGCCCGCCATTATTCTGGTCCTGTTTCGGCGATAGTACCGAAGCAAACGAAAGACGAGGCCAGGTTAGTTGAGGAGTTGCGCACCGCCGCCGCCGGTCGTCAGCGCATCTGGTACGTGACTTACCCCGACGGCCGGGGCGACCACCAACGGCCAGTTCACTACCAGCTCGCTACCCATGCCTACCAGGAAAGCGTCCATGATTTCCCTGAAGTGCGGGTCGTGAGGTATCGTCTATCGCCCGCGCCCGAGTTCCGCGTGGCACAGTTGGAGCGGCAACCGGATATTGACTTCGACGGTCAGATGAATTTGCGCGGCATGGGCCTGGATAGGCCGATGGCGGAATGGGGACGCGGGCTGGGCGTTGTCGCCGAATGGATAGCGACCAGACCACTCGACGCCAACTATACAGCTTTCCTCCACCTGGAGGATGAGCAGGGGCAACTGTGGGGCCAGGTCGATCAGCCACTCCGTGACGCCGAAGGCCGGCCCACTTCGGAGTGGTCGCCTGGTGAGGCCGTCACGACTCGCCATAGCCTCTCACTCTTGCCCGGCACGCCCCCGGGGCGCTACGTGCTCAAATTGGGCGTCTACGAATACTCGACGGGGCGACGGCTGGGCCTGCGCACGGCTGGAACAACCCAGGGCACGGAGTACGAGGTAGGCAGCGTGGATGTTATCCCGTCACCGCTGATCCCTTCGCCTGAGGCGCTTGACATCCCACATCGCACCGGCGCGGAGCTGCCCGAACAGCTCCGTTGGCTGGGCTCAGACCGCATCCCGGAGAGCATCCGGCCGGGCCAGTCGCTATCGCTAACCCTCTTCTGGCAGGCGCTCGGGGCGATGGGCACCCAGTATGCCGCTCGCTTCCAGCTCCGCGACCGGGCCGGCACCGTTATTGCCGAAGCCACCTCGTCCCTGGCTCCAGCTTACCCGACAGACCGCTGGCGGCCGGGCGACATCATCCGCGGCCGTTACAATCTGCCGCTCAAAGTCGAAACGCTGGGGGGGGACGCTCAGCTCGTCGTCCAGGTTCTTGACCCCGCAGGCACCTTGGCTGCCGAGTGGCCGCTGGGAAAGATTCAGATCGAGGCGGTGTCGCGCCGATTCGATATCCCGCCCATCCAACATCCGCAGCGTGCTATTCTCGGCGACAATGTAGCCCTGCTTGGCTACGACTCCTCGGTTGAAGGTTGCAAGTTGAATATTGAAGGTCCGCAGGGGCCTTCGGCCCCTGCACCCCGGGGTGTTGGGGGCGAAGCTCCCCCCCGGCCGGGAAACAGCCGGCGGGAACTGACACAGTAAGGGGCAAAACGCGCCCCCAATGCCCCCCCCGAAACGCGGGGCCGCCTGCCCCCCCCCCCCCGGGGGGGTGGGGCTCCCCCCCCCCCCCACGGACCTGTAACCTGCAGGCTGCAACTGACCCTGTACTGGCAATCGCGCGCCCCGATGGCCACCGACTACACCGTCTTCGTCCATTTGCTTGGGCCAGATGGACAGGTGTGGGGCCAGGTGGACCGTGCCCCAGGCGACGGGCAGCGCCCGACCAGCGGCTGGCTGCCGGGTGAAGTTCTCCTTGATCGTTATGCCGTACCGCTCGAGGTCGGTGCCCCAAGCGGTGTTTACCGCGTCGAGGTTGGGCTGTACGAGGCAGCGACTGGCCGACGCCTGCCGGTCAAAGACGCTAACGGCAGTCCGCTGCCAGACGACCGGGTGCTTTTAGATCAGGAGGTACAGGTGCAATGACGGGGCATGGGCCGCTGATCGCCCTCCTGGCCGCCTTTGTGGCGTTGGGTGTCCTCTACAGTGTCGTTACGCCGCTGTTCGAGACACCAGACGAGATCTGGCACTTCGGCTTCGTGCGCTACGTTGCTGAGCATCGCGCCTTGCCGGTCCAGAGCGCCCTGCCCGACCACCGCGCTCGCCAGGAGGCCAGCCAGCCGCCACTGTACTATCTCGTGGCCGGCGCCGCCACCGCCTGGATCGATATGACTGACTTTGATGATCTGGTCCGGCTCAACCCCTACGGTGGGTACCCGCCGCTCCCGGGTGACCGTGACAACCGCAGTGCCTTCGTCCACACCGATCGCGAGGCTTTCCCCTGGCACGGCGCCACCCTGGCGATCCATATTGCCCGGTTGGTAACCGTCCTGTTTGGCGCTGCGGCCGTCGGCCTTACCTATGCTTTGGCCCGCGAGCTGTTCCCGGCACGGCCTGGACTCGCCCTCGGTGCTGCAGCCCTGCTGTCCTTTAACCCGCAGTTCCTGTTCATGGCCAGCGGCGTCGGCAACGACGTGCCGTCGGCGGCCTTCGCCGCCCTGGTCCTGTTCTGGCTGGCCCGCATTGTGCGTCGCGGTGCCTCGACCCGCCGCCTGGCGCTGCTCGGGTTCAGCCTCGGCCTGGCGGCGCTGACCAAGGTCAGCCTGCTGGCCTTGCTCCCCCTCGCCCTGCTGGCAATGACCAAATCCCAAATCCCAAATCCCAAAAAAGAGGGAGGCTCTTGGTCATTGGGATTTGGGATTTGGGATTTGGGAGTTCATTGGTTATGGGTCATTGGAATTTGGGCATTGATCGCCGGTTGGTGGTATGCGCGCAACTGGCTCCTTTACGGCGATTGGCTGGGGATGCAGTTCCAGGTGCAGCTTTCGGGTTCAGGCTTCCGCCAGATGCCTTACTCGCCAGACGAGGCCCTGCGGGACCTGCATCAAACCTGGGTGACCTTCTGGCTGACTTTCGGGTTTGAGAATCTGGCCGCGTCGCCGTTGGTTAGCATCGGGCTGGTGGTTGGGCTGGCCTTCGCCCTGATTGGCCTGGGGCGCTTCGTGACGCGGGAGTCACTAGATCGGCCAGCGCGTGCTGGACTGCTCGTGTTGGGGGCGTGGGTCGTCCTCATGGTGGGGGCGCTAGTACGCTGGATGGCGCTGACAGAGGCGGCATACGGTCGCCTGCTCTTTCCGGCAGCGCCAGCGATCGCCATCCTTATGGCCCTTGGACTGGTTAGCTGGCCGCCGCGCCGGGTGGCACCCGGAATCCTGGCGGCTGCCGACACAGGATTGGCAGCGCTGGCTCTCCTCGCGCCCTTTCTCTGGATCGGGCCGGTCTATAGCCCGCCGCCCGTGCTGACTGAAGCCCAGATCCCAGCAAACCTGAACCGGGTGGACGTGCACTACGGCGGCCGGATGCGGCTGCTGGGCTATCAACTTGACCGTGACGCCGTCAGGCCAGGTGACATGCTCCGGGTGACCCTGGTCTGGCAATCCCTGGCGACGCTGGACGAGGACTATACCATCTTCATCCACCTCTTCGGCCGCAACCACCAGCCTGTCGGCCAGCGCGATAGTTATCCCGGCACCGGCACCTACCCGACCAGCCTGTGGCGCCCCGGCCAGATTATCGCCGACATGTACCGCGTGCCCGTCTCAGAAGCCGCCATCGCCCCGGCGGCGCTCCGGATCGAGGTCGGCCTGTACGACCGAAAGAGCGGCTGGCAATTACCGGCGACCGACCCACGCGGCGTGGCCATCGGCACCAGTCCGGTGATCGCCCGCGTCCGGCTGGCTCCTGCACGTGTACCGGCGGTCGTCAGTGTACCGCAGTTCACTCTAGGCGATGTGATTGCCCTGGAGGATTTCGATCTCCAGACCCACGAGGCCTGCCCGGGTGGAATTATCCGTGTTAGCCTGGACTGGCGCGCCCTGGCGTCGCCGGGCAAAGATTACACTGCCTTCGTCCACCTGGTGGACGCGCAGGGCAAGCTCCGCGGCCAGGCGGACCGGCCGCCCCTCGGCGACGACTTCCCTACCTCTTTCTGGGCGCCAGGCGATCAGGTTCACGATGTGTGGGAGATCACGCTGGCGCATGATGCCCCGCCCGGCGACTACCGCATCTTGGCTGGCCTCTACGACCCGGCCACTGGGGAACGTCTCCCGGCCGTCGCTGCCGGTGGAGCGCACCTGCCGGAGGATCAAATTCCGTTGGGGATGGTGACCGTCCGTGCACCTTAGCCGCGAAGGCCGTGTGGCATCGCTGATCCTCGTCGCCGCCGGGATATTC
>JBBITV010000002.1:0-10997 GCA_037440585.1 Chloroflexota bacterium | reverse complement strand
TGACATGGCGCCGCGGTGGGTCTAGCGTCGCACCCGGATGAAGGCACGTACTTGTACCAGGCCTGGCGTGTGAGCCTGGGCGAATTCCCCTACCGTGACTTCCTGACGCCGCAACTGCCCGTCTTTCTCGGCCTGGGCGGGCTGCTGTTCCGCCTGGCCGGACCCTCTCTGCTGGCCATCCGCCTGCTCACCCTGGTCACGATGCTAAGCGCTGCCGCTTTAGTCTACGTCCTGGGCGCACGGCTCACCAGCCCGCGAGCAGCCCTCTTTGGCCTGGTCCTCTTCCTCACCCAGGACGGCGTGTACGAGATGGCTCGCGAGTACCGCCCGGAAGCCTACATGCTCTTCTTTGGGACGGCGGGCCTCGTAGCGAGTCTATGGCTAACCACAGAAAACAGCAGGCGGACAGCAGAAGGCAGACAAACATTAGCTGATTACAAAACTGCCTTCCGCCTTCCGCCCTCCACCCTCCACCTTCCACTCGCCGGTATCTTCTTCGGGCTGGCGACGATGTCCAAGCTGTTCGGCTTTCTGCCATTGGCGGGCTGCGGCCTGTTTGTGTTATACTTAGGCCTGTCGCGACGGTTGTCCTTCCGGCAGGTGGGCGAGGTCGGGCTCTGGCTAGGTGTCCCCTTTGTTTTGGTAGTCGCCGCCATAGTCGGCGGTGCACTTGACCAAGCGCCTAACTTCTTTGACGCCATCCTGCTGCATCACCTGCGCCAGGGCAGCGACTTGCCGCGCGCCCAGGTCATCCTCAAGGCGGTGGTGTTATACTGGAATTTTTTGACCAAGTATCCGGCGCTGGTCGTGCTGGTGCTGGCGGGCATGTGGTCCGGATGGCGACGCCGCCGCTCGGGCTGGACATTTCTCGCCTGGCAGATCCCGACGGCGCTGACTTTCATCGTGCTCTCCCGCGACCTGCGCGTGCGGCACTTGATGTACCTGCTTCCGGCACTTTGCCCGCTCGCCGGTTTAGCCCTGGAGAATTTTGAAGCGGGTGTGGGCTTGTTGCTACTGAATGGCCCTCGGCGCAGGGGCCGTAGCTTCTTCCTGGAGAATTTTGAAGCGGGTGTGGGCTTGTTGCTACTCATCGCAGCGATCCTGCCGCCGATGGGTAGGAACCTATCTGATATGCGCCGCTCCGACCCGGCGACGCCGGCGGTCTCTGAGTATATCCAACAGAACACCCAGCCGGACCGCTTCGTCATCGCCGACTTTGCGCGCTTCAACTTCTACGCCCGGCGCAAGACGGTCTACTCGGCTGCCTCGCTCTCGTCCGGGGCGACGATGAGCGGACAGATCAGCGGCAACGGCCTGAGCCGGCAGATGGCACAGGCACCGGTCGAGATGGTCTTGATGAACCCGCCGGGTGGCTTCTTCACCCTGATGCGTGACTACCTGGATTTCCGGCACTACGTCCTGACCCACTTCCACTTCGACCGGATGTTTGAGCGTGCTGACCAAAGGTACCGCATCTACCGTTCGGGTGCGCCCGTCCTGCGACCGCATCCAATCCGCTTTGGCGACCAGCTCGACCTGCGAGGCAGCGCTCTGGACGAAACGCGGGTCGAGTCGGGCGGGATTATTTATTTGACGCTGGGTTGGCAGGCTGTACAAACGCTGGCACGCGATTACATGGTTTTCATCCATTTGGCAGACGAGCGTGGCCACCTCTGGGCGATACGGGATCAAGAGTTGCGCGACGAAGACGGCAACCCACCTGCCGCCTGGACACCGGGCACGCCACGCCTCGACGCCTACGGCATCCAGGTCATGCCCGGCACACCCTTGGGCCGCTACCAATTGCGTATTGGCGTGTACCCGCGCGAGGAGCCAGGACATCCCCTCGATGGCCGCGCTCTACTCCCTTTCCCTTTGGAAGAGGGGCCAGATGAGGGCCAACACGGGGGCCAGAATAGCACCCAAATGGGCACCTGGATTGGCCCTGAGGTCATGCTGGGCGAAATCGAGATCGTCAAGGCGGTAACATCGTGGTGGGTTTTTGCGCCTTCGCCCATTGAAAACGATTTCACACCCGAGCCCGTTTTCGGCAACCGTCTCGCGCTGGTCGGCTTTAGCGGCGGCGGCGAAGCGGTCCGGCCCGGCGACACGATCCACATCACCGCATTCTGGCGCGCGCTCGAAGCAGCGGAAGATGCCTACCGTGCCCGTTTCGAGATCCGCGACGCCCAGGGGGACCTGTGGCCTGCTGGCGATCACGCTCTGGCCAGCGACGCCTATCCGCCCAATCAATGGATCGTGCGTGACATCGTCGCCGGGCAGTACGACCTGGTCGTCGCGGGCGGGGTTGCGCCTGGCCACGCTACCCTGCAACTCAGCGTCACCGGGGCGGATGGCCTGCCGCTTGCCGGCCCGCCGGTCGCCTTGTTCAGTTTCGAGATCCAACCGATCCCGCGCGTGTTCGAGGTCCCGCCCCTCCAGCACCCACTGTCGGTCACACTGGGTGATCAGGTCGAGCTACTAGGCTATAATTTGCCTGAGACCCGCATCTTGGCCGGCAAACAAATCCCGCTGACGCTGGTCTGGCGGGGGCGGAAGCCCATAGATACGAGCTACAAGGTATTTACGCATTTGCTGGATTCACAAAACAAGATCTGGGGGCAACAGGATAATGTGCCAGTTATGGGTGCCCGGCCGACGACGGGTTGGGCGCCGGGCGAGGTGATCGTGGACGAGTACTCAATTCCGGTTGCGCCAGACGCACCAGCCGGCACCTACTCGCTGGAAGTCGGCCTCTACGATCCAGCGACCGGCCGACGACTCGACCTGCACGATGCACAGCAGGCCCTGATAGGAGATCATCTCGTGTTGATAGACATCAGCGTGGATCGACGATAGATGCACGAGTTTAGCCGGTTCTCTGCAGACCAACTAAAGCCACGGCTCCAGATTCTAAGGAGCGGCCAGCATAAGGCCTGGACTGATCGCCTCTATTGGCTGGCTGTGGTCACTGTGATCGGGCTGGTCGTCGCCTGGCAAATGGCACACCTCGGCGGATTTCGGTGGAACGTGGATGAGGGCATTGACCTGATGAAGGCAGAGCTGGTCCGGGCCGGCTACCCCCTCTACACTCAGACCTACAGCGACCAACCGCCCGGCCTGACTTTGGCCCTGGTCGTGCTCTTCAACCTGATCGGGACGAGCATCGAGGCCGGGCGCGCGGTGGTGGTCGTGTTCACCTCGGCTCTGACCCTGTTGCTCCAAACACCGCTCTGGCCCCGCCACCATCTGGTGGTGTTGCTATTCCCGGCCGTCACTCTGGCTTGTGCCGGCCTCGACGACCTGGTCTATGGCTTCCATTGTCCGTCGTCGTCCATCTCCTGGACGAGCAGGGGCAACTTTGGGCCAGCCTCGACCGTGAGATGTGGGACGGCCAAAGCCGGCCGGCGACGCTGTGGGAGACCGGCACTCGTATGCTGGACGGCTATGCTCTCAAGGTCCCGGCCAACACCCCTCCCGGCAGCTACCAGGTGACTGTGACCCTGTACGCCAAAGACGACCCGCTGCGCTACTACCGGCCACAGGCTGATCTCGCGCCCGATGGTGGGTACCCAGTGGGCACTGTTGAGGTGCGCGCTCCGCACAATCTTATCTGGGATCGGATAGGTCGTGATCCAACAGAGTGAAACTGAGGTGGACCGGCAGACGCCGGCGGCCCGAGGGGCTGAGGTGCATACCTGGCGTGAAGTGGCTGCGGGGGCGGCAGTCCTGGCTCTGGCAGCGTTCTTCCGACTGTATCGGATTGACAGCCTGCCACCGGGTCTGTACGTAGACGAAGCGCACAACGGGCTCGACGCTTTGCGCATTCTCGACGGCGCCCGGCCGATCTACCTGACCGCGAATCAAGGCCGTGAGCCACTGTACAGCTACCTCCAGGCACTCTTCTTCGGCCTTTTCGGCCCTACGACTCTATCCCTCCGGCTGACCTCGGTCTTCATCGGCCTGGCAACGGTCGCAGCTACCTATCTGTTCGTCCGCAGCCTGTCGCTGCGCAACGCCGCCCGCGTGGGACTATTGACGGGAACCCTGATGGCCCTTACTTTCTGGCACGTCCACTACAGCCGCTACGGAATCCGCGCCATCCTGGTCCCGCTGCTGGCATTGCTGGCCTGCACGTTCTTCTGGCGCGGCCAAATCCCAAATCCCAAATCCCAAATCCCAAAAATGGTCATTGGGATTTGGGATTTGGGATTTGGGATTTGGGATTTGGTCATTTCCGGTGTGTTCCTGGCCGCTGGTGCGTACACCCATCCCAGTGGCCGGCTGGTGCCGCTGATCCTGATCGGGTTCACCCTCTACCGGGTGGTTGCCGACCGGCGTCATGCGCGGCGGGCCGTGGTTGGCCTGATCGTCACCGGGCTCGTCGCTGCCATCTTGTTCCTGCCGCTGGCCCAGTACTATGTGCAGCACCCGAGTGCCTTCGCGGAGCATTCGGCTCAGGTCTCGATCTTCGGCGATGAGTTCGCCGAAGGCAGCCCGGCACGCACTCTGGCCTTGAACGTGTTGCGGGTCGCGGGCATGTTCGCCTGGCGCGGTGACCTGGCCTGGAATCAGAACCTGGCCGGGCGGCCGGTGTTCGATCCGTTGATCGCTCTGTTTTTCCTGCTCGGTGTCGGCTGGCTTTTCGTGACCCTGGTCCACCCGCGCGACCGCGCCGAGCGCGACGTGGCCGTCTTTATCAGCCTGTGGCTCTTCGTTATGCTCTCGGCCTCGATCTTTAGCGGCAACGCGCCCCATTTCACCCGCGCCATCGGTGCACTGCCGGCCGTCGTGTTCCTACCGGCGGTCGCCCTGGACCGTGCCTGGGATTGGCTTGACCGTCGCACGGATCACCCCCCTGCTCCCCCATCCCCCCCAATTATTGGGGGGCTAGGGGGGGCGGGGGGAACTCGCGGTTTGTCTGGTGACTCCCCCCAGGGTTGGGGGGGCGGGGGGGCCGATCCCCTGAGAGGGGGTTGGGGGGTAATACTCATCGCCGCCATCATCGCCGCGAGCGGAGCCTGGACTTACCACGATTACTTCGACGTCTACGCCAATCGACCCGAGCTTTACTCGGCCTGGGATGGCGAGCAGACGGATATGGCGCGCTATCTGAATGAGGTCGCGCCAGACCACCAGGTCTACCTGCTCTCGTCTTTCCTACGCCACACGCCCATCCGCTTTTTGACCCGTGAGTGGACGCGCCCCGCGCTGCGGGCCGAGGAAGGCCTCGTCCTGCCTGGCCAACAGAGGGGCCGAGACGCGCTTTATGTCCTGGTTCCGTGGGTCGAAGACATGGTCGCGCCCGTGGAGGACCTGCTGGACGGCGCCGCCGAGCGCCAAGAGATCGCCGGCAGCCAGGGACAGCCGCTCCTGACTGTCTTCCGCCTCCCGATCAGCCGCCTGCCCGACACAAGCGGGCGCCTGGAACCGCCCCTTGCCCCGCAACACCCGCTCCGAATTCAATTCGACGGCCAGATCGAGTTGCTGGGCTTCAACGCCGAGCCCGAGGTCAGCGCCGGCCACGCTCCCACCTTGACGCTTTTCTGGCGACGGCTCCAGCCGCTGGGCTCCGATTACACGCTGTTCGTGCACGTGGTCGATGCTCAAGGGGGGCTCTGGGGCCAGCACGACAAGGAGCCGCTCGCCGCCAGCTATCCAACCCGCGCCTGGGAAGAAGGCGACGTCGTCATCGACCGCCTGCGGCCCATCGTCTCGAGCTGCGCGCCGCCCGGCGCGTACCGCCTGCTGGTGGGCGTCTACGAGCGTCAGTCCGGGCAACGCCTGCCTATCGCTGGCCCAGACGATACGCAGGCCGATCTCGGAATGCTTACCGTGTTGCCGGGCCTGGACCTGGACCTGGAGGACGTGCAGCCGCAGCACCGATTCACAGCCGACCCTTCGTCAACCACCGGGCAGACGCTGACGCCGGGCTTGAGCCTGCTGGGCTACGATAGCGATCCGCCGGCAACCTCCCCGCAAGCCCTGGGTGACTTCCGCCCCGGCGATCCACTGGCGCTGAATCTGTACTGGACCGTGCGCGCTCCGCTCCCGGCGGATGCCACGTTTGCACTGCGCCTGCGTGCGGCTGATGGGCGGATCGAAGAACTGTGGCGCGGCCTGCCGCACGTGCCTCCCGAAGCCTGGCCCACCAGTCGTCCGGTCTGCGATCACCGTCCAGTCCGCCTGCCGCCCTCGCTACCCACCGGACGCTACGTGCTTGAAGTCGCCCAGGGCGATGCCTTCACCGCCCTTAGCGAGCTCACCGTGACAAAGCCACAATGACCAATTCCCAAATCCCGGTAGCCAAATCCAAAATCTCAATGACCAAATCCCAAATTGGTCATTGGTCATTGGTCATTGGGATTTGTCTACTGGCTGGTTGGCTGCGCCTGTCCAACCTGGACCTGGTCGAATTCAAGGCCGACGAGGCCAACCACCTGCTGCTCAGCGCCGATTTCCTGGCTCACCCGCGGGTCCTGGCCACGGGCTCCGAATCGTCGGTAGGTGTCGAAAAGGGACCACTGATGGTCTACCTGATGGCCGTCCCGCTGCTGGTCTCACGCGACCCGCGCGTGGCGACGGGGTTCGTGGCGCTCCTCAACCTGGGTGCTGTCGCCGGCTGTTACGTCCTGACCCGGCGCTATTTTGGTCGCACGGCCGCCTTCGTCGCCACACTCCTGTTCGGCGTCAGTCCCTGGGCCATCTTCTTCTCGCGCAAAATCTTCACCAGCAATCTGTTCCCACTATTCACCGTCCTGTTCTTCCTGTCAATCTTCGCGGCGGTGGTCGAGCGGCGCGCGCGCCAGTGGGTCTGGGCCTTCGTGTGGCTGGCTGCGCTACTCCAGATCAACCTTTTCGCCATCTCCTACGTGCCCGTACTCGTCCTGGCGCTCGTACTTTTTCGAGACCGGGTCCGCTGGCCGGCGTTCCTGGCAGGCGCTGGCCTGTTCGCGCTGCTTTTCGCACCCTATTTGTATCACGACTATGCTCAAGGATGGGCAAATCTGCGGGGCTTGCTGGGCGCCGCTGGGGGTACCAGCCGGATCGACCTGGAGGCATTCCAGTTAGCTCTCAAGTCCATCGGCGGCGAGGATCTCAGCGCACTGGCTGGCATCTCGATAGATGACTACCTGAGCCAGCGTCTGAATCTTGGCTGGCTGGACGCCATCGAGGCCGGTCTTTTTGTGGCTGGTTTGTTCGTAGTAAGCGCTTCAGCGCTTAGAGGGCGCGCTGAAGCGCGCACTACGAGCCTTTTGCTGGTGTTATGGTTTGCGGTGCCGGTAGTATTCAACACGCGCCACCCGGTCGATCTCTACCTGCACTACTTCTCGCTCCTTTACCCGGTCCAATTCATCGTCGTCGGTGTCCTCGTCGCTGCTGCCGCCAGGTTTGCGTGGAAAGCGCGTCTGCCGATCACCGCCCGGTGGATCGGTCGAGGCCTGCCCCTGGCCCTCGTCGGCGTTATCAGCCTGTGGCAGGTTTACCACCTGGCCTACTTTTTCCAATTTATCGATCGCCATGCCACCGACTACGGCCACGACACTCCGGTCAAGTACCACCTGGCCGTCGCCCAGCGGATGGTGAGGCTCAGCCAGGAGCTCGACGCGAGCGTCATGATCTGGATCCCCCGGTCCCAACCCGGCATGCTCGACCTGCTATCCGCGCTGCAGTTCATGGCCGCCCCGGCCGTCCGCCCGCGCGAGCTGGAATCGACGCGCCGGGCCGTGGTCTTCCCGCGCGGCCAGGACCACGACGTCGTCTACGTGACCGTGCCCGGTGCAACGCTCCCGGCCCTCTTGAACCGCTGGGCGTGGGAGCTGCCTGGGGAACAGGTCGTGCTCCCTGGAGGGCAGAGCGCCTTCTGCTTCTACCGGATCCCGGCCGACAGCGTGGCGCCCGGGCGCGTTGACGCCATTGAAGGTAGCCTCCCTGCTGAGCTGGGGGAGCACGTCACCCTGCTCGGTTACGACCTGCCCACGCGAGGAGCACCTTCGCTCTACTGGCGCGTCCGCGATGTTACGGACGTTAACCGCAACTACAGCTTCTTCAACCACCTGATCGACGACCAGTGGCGCAAACTGGCCCAGAGCGATGGGTTGGAGTACCCGCCCAGGTACTGGGTCGCCGAGGACCAGGTCGTTACCTGGTACGACCTGGAGATTCCGCCGGACGCCCCCACCGGCCGCTACCGGGTTATCACCGGCTTATACGACTTCAAGACGGGGATGCGGGAACCTGTGCACACGAGGAGCGGGGAGCTACCCGGGAACATGATTCAACTCGGGCCGATACAGATTGGGGCGCCAGACTGAGGCGGGAGCATTTCTCTTTACTTCAGCGCCGGAAAGCGGTATAATTGGCCCGCAGTTATCTGCTGGTCATGGTGTGCACCATTGGCGAGGTATCGTTGGCGGCTAAGCTTACGCTTCCCAAAATACTGCACCACATCAGCCACGCCACCTCCACGCTCCCCTCTCCCTTCCAGGGAGAGGGGCTGGGGGAGAGGGTCGTACCCCGCTGGCTAGTTCCCGCCCTCCTTCTCTCGCACTTGCTCCTGGGCACCATCTACAGCGCCGTCGTGCCTGCCTGGGAGGCCCACGACGAGACCGGGCACTTCCCCTACGTGCGCTACCTGGCGACGCGGCGCGCGCTGCCCCCGGTAGATATCAAAATCAGCCGCTACTTCGACGAGGCGCACCAGCCGCCACTCTACTACCTGCTGGGTGCCGCCGCTAGCTTCTGGATCGACACCGGCGACTACCAGGAGCCTGAGCCTAACCCCTACGCGTTCGACGGCACGGGGCGGCGCGGCTACAACCTCTTTCTGCACTCTGATGCCGAGGCGTTCCCGTGGCGAGGTACCTTTCTGGCCATCCATGTCGTGCGCCTGGCGTCTGTGTTGATGAGCACACTGGCTGTCTGGGTGACCTACCTCGTCGCCCGACTGTTGTTCACAGGCCGCGATACGCTGGTTGCTGGCGCAACGGCCATGGCTGCGTTCTTGCCCCTATTCCTGTTCATTGGCAGCGTGGTCAACAATGACGCGCTGGTACCCTTGTGGGGCGGGCTGGTGCTCTACTTTGGACTCAAAGTAGTCCTGGAGCAGCCACGACCTCGGTGGCTTATCCTGTTCGGGACGGCCATCGGCCTGGCACTGCTCACCAAACGAACGGGCCTGGCCTTTTACCCGTTTGCAGCCCTCGTCGTCGGTCTAGCTGAGCTGATAGCTGCCCAAGGCGGACAGACGATCGGACGCCGGGTGCTGGCGTTCCTGAGAAACAGCGCCCTCGTCTTCGCCCCCGCCGTCCTGGTCCCGGCCCCGTGGCTCCTCTACAACTGGCACCGCTACGGTACGTTGCTACCCGACCGTGTCGAAGGCAGCGACCCGCGTATATTCGCCAATTTGTCGTCCGGCGCTTTCGGCGCGTCGCTCACCCAGAACTGGATCGTCGACATGGCCCAGTATAGCTTCAAGACGTTCTGGGGCGCCTTCGGCTGGGGTAACATTATGCTGCCCGACGGCATATACCTGCTCCTCGCCCTCTTATCCCTGGCCGGGCTGTCCGGAATCGTCATGCTGCTCCTGAGCCCGAGGGGCAGGGGGGCAAGGGAGCAGGGGGGCAGGGGAGAAGATGTCACCCTGGCACCCCGGCTCCCTGGCGCCCTGGCTCGCCGCGGGTTATGGATTTGCCTGCTACAAGTGGGCTGCGTCGTCGCCGTGCCGTTATATCGCGCGGCGTACTGGCAGGCGCCGGATCTGATGCCGGGCCGGTACTTGCTGCCGGCGTTGCCCGCCATCAGTATGCTCCTCGTCGCCGGGTTGGCGTATTGGCTGCCGCGTGAGGTGGAGTATCGCGCCATTCTCGCTGTGGGCGGCGGCCTCGCCGCGCTCGCCATCGCCGTGCCGTGGTGGCTGATCCGGCCGGCTTACAGTCCGCCGGCCGTCTCGCCCGATCTCCAGATTGCCAATCCCATCTATCTCAACTTTGGAGACAAGCTGGAACTCATCGGCTACGAGCTCGATCGTCAGCGTGTGCAGCCGGGCCGCGAGATCGACGTGACCCTCCTCTGGCGGGCGAAGGCGTCCATGGACCGCAACTACACCATTGGCGTGCACGTGCTGGGGCGTGGCCTGCAGGATCTGGGCCAGACCGACACCTATCCGGGTCGGGGCACTTACCAGACCACCCTCTGGCGCCCCGGCGACGTCATTCGCGACACCTACACGGTACGCGTAAGACCCGACGCTGCTACACCCGCCTACGGTCGCATATCCGTCGGCGTCACTTACGCTCCATCCAAAGACCAGGCGCCAGCCGCCACGCAGGCTAAGCCGGTTAGAGAACAGTTGCCGGTGTTCGACGCCGAGGGCAAGCCGGCCACGCCCATTTTCGCTCGCTTCAAAATCGCCGCGCCTGGGAGGCCGCAGGTGGACACGGGCCAGCCAGTTGACTTTCGGCTCGGTGAAACTTTGAGCCTGATCGGGTACGCCTTGCCGCGCACCCGTGTGCAACCCGGGGAGCGGCTCGCGTTGAGCCTCATCTGGCAGACGCGCGATCACATTGAAATCGACTACGCCACCTTCGTGCACCTCATTGACGCCAGCGGACGCGAGCTGGCTCCCTTCGATGACTGGCAACCCTGGAACGGCGAATACCCTACCAGCCTGTGGGACCCGGGCGAGCAGGTCCCTGACCACGTCCAGCTTACCATCCCACCGGACCTACACCCTGGCGCCTATCGCCTGGTGACTGGTATGTACGCCCCGGACTCACTGGCCCGCCTGTCCGCAACAGACGCAGCGGGCAAGCCGCTCCTCAACGACCTGGTTCCACTGGCGACCATACAGGTCGAAGGAGGGCAGCCATGAGGGCAGAAACGACGTTAAACGTTGAACGTTCAACGTTTAACATTCAACGTTTAACGTTCATCTTTTTTCCCGCAATTACGGCCTTCTTCCTTTACGGCCAGGCACCAGGCTTTGCCTTTTTCAA
>JBBITV010000001.1:0-2533 GCA_037440585.1 Chloroflexota bacterium | reverse complement strand
CCAGGCGCAGGGCGGTGCGGGCCGCATCCATCGCCACGTCGCCGCCACCGACGACAACCACCCGTTTGCCCAACGTAACCCTGTAGCCCAGGTTGTAATTGAGCAGCAGGTCCACAGCGGTAATGACGCCGTCGAGGTCTGCGCCCTCCACGTTCAGTTTGCGGCTCTGCATCAAGCCCAGACCCAGGTACACCGCGTCATACTGGCGACGCAACCCGGCCAGGGTGATGTCTTGGCCCACCCGCGTGTTGAATCTGATCTCGATGCCGAGGTCGAGGATGGACTGGATTTCGAGATCCATCGCCTGCTGGTCAATGCGGTAGATGGGCACGCCGTAGCGCATCATCCCCCCGGTCTTAGGCCCGGCCTCGTAGATGGTCACCTGGTGGCCCAGCAAGGCCAGGTCGTGGGCGACGGTGAGGCCCGACGGTCCGGCCCCGATGACGGCTACTTTGCCGCGCTTGCGACCGGGGGTGGCCGCCAGGGCCAGCAAACTCGCCCGCGACCAGCGGGCGGGCGAATAGAGGGCCTCCGGACCTTGCCCCGACAGAGTTGGCTCCACTTGCGTCGTCGGAACGGGTGGATAGATGGGCGTCGGGCGGCCGGGCAGGTGCTGGCTGGCCTCCGGGCCGTAGTGTTCGGTCAGCACGCGTTTGAGGGGGCGAATGGCCACCGGCTCGAAATCCGGGCCAACAGCGCCCCGGCGACAGGCTTTTTCGCACGGCGCGCCGCAGATGCGCCCGCAGATGGTTGAGAGCGGATTGGGGTCGTGGGCGATTCGGTAACCTTCGGCGAGATCGCGGCGGGCAACTGCCGTCACATAGGCGCGCGCATCGGTCAGCACCGGGCAGGCCGCCTGGCACTTAACCATCTGGCGCCAGTAATTGGTGTCAGGGACGACGACGCGGTATTTGCCTTCAGCCATGCGCTTCACTCCGGAGGTATGAATCTACTTCTCCGTCAGCAAGTACACCACCAGGTCTTCGATCTCTTGCGGTGTCAGGTCCTCTGCCCATTTTTGGTACATATCATCCTTGTTCCAGCCTTCGACGATGTACGCATTGGGCTTGAGGATGGACTCGCGAATGTACTCTTCCGCGCTCAGGCCGGGCACCCGGGTCGCCGCGCGGGTGGCCGTGCCCTTAGTGTAGGGGGCCTTCTCGGCTTTGCCCTCGCTTTCATCGTACTTATGACAGGTAACACAGCCTTCCGCCGACCGTTTGCCCAGCGTCGATCGGGTGTACAACTGCTTGCCACGTTCCGGATTGCCGGGTTCCACTTTGCCCGAACCACCGCCACAGGCCGCCAGGAGCAACGCCAGAATGGTCGTGAGCACAAAAGCAACTTGACGCATTGTTATAACAATTCTCCTTACACCTATTGCGTGTTGCGTGTTGCGTGTTGCGTTTCACGGAACACGCAACACGCAATACGTTTCTATCGCCACACATTGAAACCAGGCGACGTCAACTGCACACTGCTGATCAGTTGGAGCAACATCGGGCCGTAGGCCACAACGATGAGCGCCACCGCGCCGGCCAGCCAGGGCCACCAGTTGTTCAGCCAGGCCGGGACAGCCTCAACCGCCGCCGGTTCGGCGACCGGCATGTCCACCTGCGCCTTTTCTTTGGAGAAGAAGGCGGTCTTAACGATGACCACGAGGAACAGGATGAACGATACGAGCAGGATCGTTCCGCCTGTGCCGACCATCATCCGCGGGAACAGCCAGTCGGGGTTGCCATAGTTCTCGGTGGCGACGCCGAGCATCGTACGGCGCGGCGCGCCCAGCAAGCCTAATCGGTGCAAACCGTTGGAGAAAATTGCCATACCGATGAACCAGAGCCAGGCGTGCGCCAGAGCCCATCTGCGGCCCCATAGGGCATTGCCCGTCAGGTGCGGGACCAGCCAGTACAGGATGCCCATAAAGCTCAAGGTGACGGCTGTGCCCACTGTCAGGTGAAAGTGCCCCGGGACCCAGGCGGTGTTGTGGACGACCAGGTTCACGTTGTACGAGGCGTTGACCAGGCCGCTGATCCCGCCAAAGGCGAAGAGGATCATTGCCAAAGTCTGGGCAGTGAACGATGGCTCGCCCCACGGCAGTTTCAGAATCCAGCCGAGCAAGCCTTTGCCACCCCGGGCTCGACCGCCAATCTCCAGTGAAGCAATCACGTTGAAAGCGGTCAGCAGGCTGGGGAAGAAGACCCCATAGGTGAGGACGGCGTGCAGATACTTCCAGCCGGCCGGCACTCCCGGGTCCACGTACTGATGGTGGAAGCCGAGGGGCGTGGAGAGCAGGAGGAACAGCCAGAAGGCCAGGCGCGCCAGCGGCTCACTGAAGAGTTTCCCGCCGGCCTGTTTGGGGACCATCCCATACCAGGAGACGTAGGCCGGCAGCAGCCAGAAGTACACCAGGGGGTGGCCGGTGAACCAGAAGAAGGTGCGGGCCAGTTGGGGGTCAACTCCCGGCAACAAGCCGAGGGACCAGGGCAGGAGCATGGTCAGGATTTCAGCGGCGACACCCAGCGTGCAGATT